>JBAPYD010000615.1:0-2831 GCA_049284555.1 Chromatiaceae bacterium
GCCCCGTGTCGCGCGCCAGGCCGGTCTGCTCCATCGCGCGCGCGAGCGTGATCAGGTGTCCGGTCCCGCCGAAGGGGCCGCCACCGAGGTCCTCCTGTTCCAGGAGGGCGAGCGCGAAGGCGATCAGCAGCCCGCCGGAGGAGGGCGGGGGGTTGAGCAGGAGGCGTGCATCCCGGTAGTCGCGCCGCAGGGGCTGCCTGATGACAGTCCGGTAGCCGCCGAGGTCCGGGGCGCGCACCTGTCCCCCTTGGTGCTCGCAGAGTGCCACCAGGGACTGGCCCATCTCACCCTCGTAGAAGAGACGGTCCCCTTCGATCGCCAGCAGCTCCAGGGTATCGGCGAGTTCGGGCTGGCGCATCGGCTCGCCCTCGCCGTAGAGCCGTTGCGGGTCCAGTGGGCTCGCGTAAAGGGCGCGGGCCTCGGGGGTGGCGAGATAGATCGGCGCCACGATGCTGAAGATGTACGCCTGCAGGCGGTTGAGCCGCACGCCCTCGCGGGCGGCCGCGACCGCTGGCTCGACGATGCGCCGCATCGGCAGGGTCCCGAGGTCCCGGTGGATGTCGAATAGCCCGCGCACGGTGCCTGGCGTGGCGAGGGCCCCCAGCCCGATGTGGAACTCCTGCTGGGCGGTGCCGAAGTCCGCCAGGACCGGGTAGAGCTCGACCTGGTCGATGGGCCGCCTGTGCCGCGGGGTCTGGACGAAGAAGTCGTAGACCCGGGTTTCCCCGCTGGACGTCCGGGCAGTCAGGAAGCCTCCGCCTCCGAGCGAGGTGAGCACGGGCTCGGCAACGCAGGCCATGCACAGGGCACCCAGAGCGGCATCGAAGGCGTTTCCGCCGGCCTCCAGGAGCAAGGCCGCGGCCTCGGCCGTCTGGGCGTGCCCGGCGGCGACGGCACCCTTGGCGATCATGGGCCCTGACGTTGCCCTGTCGATGGATGGATGCCGGCTAGAACCGCAGGATGCCCGCCTGGATCAGGCCGATGAGGAGGAGGTAGACGCCGACCACATAGCTCAGCACCTCGGGCTTGATCAGGACCAGAATCCCCGCCGCCAGGGAGATGATGGATTGGGCAGACACGGAGCTGCCGTAGAAGTAGCGCACGAGTCCGAAGGTGCCGACGAGGATCAGATAGGCCGCGATCGTGTAATTCAGGACGCGCGGCACCAGGAGGATCACCAGGCCCGCGATCATTGCGGCGATGGCCGGTAGGGGCCATTGCTCTAGCGTGTTCAATAGTTCCATGTTCGCGGGGTTCTTTACGGGAGGGGACCCGAGGGAAGCGCCGTGTTACTGCGCCTCCCGCGCACGCCCGGGCGGCCCCGCCATTCTCACGGGCCCTAACCCGCCTAAAAATGGGGCTTCCCGAGGCTCGCGCGCCTCGCGAGGAGAGCTGATCACAGGCCCGCAAGGCTCTTGATCAGCGTCTCCCCGGCGAACCCCCGGGAGCCGGCGCGGACCCCTGCTCGGGCCGGCATCGCCACAGGCTTGACTGGCTCCGACTCCACCCGATCGGGGGCGAGCTGATCTCGGGGAGCGCCGCCCGCCACAGTCAGCGTCGTGCGGCGATCCCGATTCGGAGACGTCTGGCGACTCAGGCCCCGTAGATCTTCTGAGCCTTGGCGATGAGCTCGTCGATCTCGCGCTCCGCGTCGGCCCAATCCTCGGCATCGTTCCCGGGAGCGAAGTTGCGCTTCTCCGCCTTGAAGTAGGCCGCTTCGCGGATCATGTCCAGCCGCTGCTCTGGCGAGACCTTCGCCAGCTGCTGGAAGCTCACAGGCTTCTCTTCCAGTGGCGGCTGGGGCCGGGGTGCCGCCGGGGCGGGCGCCGGGCTGGCTGCAGGCGTGGGCGCCTTCTTGGCGACGGTCTTGCGCGACACCGTCTTCTTGGCTGGCGGTGGGCTGGACATCCTTGGGGCCGGGCTCGAGGTCACTGGCTTGGGGGCGGGTGCCGGCTTCGCCGCTGGCGCCGCGGCGGGCTTGGGCGCAGCCGGTCTGGCCAGGGTCTTTTTCGCGCTTACCGGGGGCTTGATGGGGGCCTTGCCCGCGCCCGTCGCCGTGGCCTTCGCCACTACCTTTTTGGTGGTTGCGGCCGGCTTGGCCGCGGTCTTCTTGGTCACGATCTTTTTGTCTTCAGCCATGTCGCTCGCTCGCCTCTTGGATAAGGGAAGTCATCACCGATTTGGCTTCACGGATCCCGACTGGGGGAGGGGCCTCGAGATCAGGGGGGCTTGAGTGGGGGTCATCATCTTCCTGATCGATAGAATACACAGGTTTGCCGTCATTGGGCCATTGCCCAGTCACTTTCGATCATTCTTTTTTTAACGTTTTCGTCGAGTCGATCCCTCGTTGCGGATTCCCGGGCCGCCCGCCCCGCCCCATGGCCGCTTCTCATCGGCTGCAGTAAGCGGGTCACTTGCCTGGAGAGGGTCCGGGTATCGATCCCCTTCGATCCGGCCCTGGTCGGACCGACCCGGCTTGGATCCCCAGGGTTGGTCTCAGTCCAGCCAGCGAACGAGGTAGTAGATGCGCTGCCCCTCCGAGGAGCTGGATGGCCCGTAGACCTCGGCGGCATGGAGGTGCCGCGTGGGGTCCGCACCGGCGCGCGCGGCTGACTCGTCGGCCGCGAGCAGCACGCAGCCTTCCGGGTAACGCGCCCGATTGCGACGCGGGGCCCGGATCAGGGCAAAGCGGTGATCCAGAGAGCGGCTGTCCGGATCGATGATCACGTTTGGCATGGTGGATCCTGGTCTCGATGGCCTTCGGGTCTTGCCCAGGGTGCGACGGCCCCCCTTGATGCCGCCGGGCGGGATCCGCCGACCGGAGCCGGCCC
>JBAPYD010000616.1:0-4271 GCA_049284555.1 Chromatiaceae bacterium
GCCAGGGCCTCGGGGAGGCTGAGCTTCAGCTTCTGGGTCTGGGGCGGATAGCAGATCCCCCGCTCGGCGCAGCCCTGGTACTTGGCCACCAGCGTGACCTCCGTCGGCGCGGTGGAGCCGCGCATCAGGGGCAGGGTCAGGTCGATGCGGTCATGGAAGACCTCCACGTCGCCGATGCTGCCATCCGGCAGGATGGAGTCCTTCTTGATCTCCCCCGGCGGGAGCTGGAACGGACCGAGGGCCGTTTCGGCCGCCCCCTCCAGGAAGACCTCCACCTTGTCCGCGTAGAGATAGGTCTCCGGGGCAATGTCCCAGGTGAGTTGAAGGCGGTCCGGGGCGGTTGCCTCCGCCTGGAATCGGAAGGCCTGCTCCGCCGTGAGGATCTCCTCCTCGTCCATCAATCCAAAGGAGGGTTGTGCGGGCTCCACCAGACCGTCCAGGGTCTGCTCGCCCAGGATCCGTTCCCCGACGGGGGGTGTGGCCGACGCCGTTTGTAGCGCGGCCGCAAGGGCGGGCAGCTCGAGCGTCAGGGACTGGCGGTGGGGGGGATAGCAGAGCCCCGCGTCGGCGCACCCCTGGGATGTGGTCTCGAGGCTGAGGACGTGCTCCGACCCGGCGGCGCGCTCCAGCGGGACCCGGACCTCCAGGTCGCCGCGGAAGATCTCGACGTCCCCGAAGAACTCGTCGTGCTTGGTCTCGCCCTGCGGCAGCTCCGGCTTGCCCGCCTCGATCCCCTCCGTCTTCGACGTGAAGCGGAACTTGCTTCGGTACATGTAATAGCCGTCGGCGATTTGCCAGCGTACCCGCACCGCGTCAGGACCGTCTGCCTCGCCCGAGACCACGAAGGCCTGTTCCGGCAACAGGAACTCGTCTTCCGCGCTGGCGTTGGCGCCGATCGCCAGGACGCCGAGGACGAGTGTCAGCAGATAGGCTAGGAAACCCCGGCCTGGTGCCGGGCTCAATCGGGGACGGATGGTTGCGTGCATTGGCTGACCCAGCTCAAATACTCGGGGAGTCCGGCGACGATAGGGACGGCGATGATCTCCGGCACGTCGTAAGGATGCAACCGGTGCAGGGACTCGATCAGGTCGTCGAGTCGGTCGCCTCGCGTTTTGACCAGCAAGAGGACCTCCGGATCCCGCTGGACCGCGGCGTCCCAGCGGTAGATGGAAATCAAGCCGGGCACCAGGTTGACGCAGGCGGCGAGCCGCTGCTCCACCAGGCGGGTGCCGAGGTCCAGGGCGGTCTCCTGGTCGGGGCAGGTGCAGAGGACGAGTCGGTGTTCGTTGTCGACAGACATGGTCTCTTCCTTTCGGGGACGGGGCTCCCGGGCGAGCTGACCTGAATATGGGGCTCGTCCCTTGAACTCCCGCACCCGGGCCAAGAACTTTTCCCTTGCAGCCCGCTGCGCGCTACGTCACCGTCGGTGACGCCTGCTTAGGACCAGGACTCGGGAGACAGAGACCACGATCGTGCCCATTATCCTTCTGCTTGCCCTCGTGATCGGCGCGCCGCTGATCGAGCTCTACGTCCTCATCCGGGTGGGCGCCGTCATCGGGGCCTTGCCCACCATCGCGCTCACCCTGGGGACGGCCGCCCTCGGCATCTGGTTGGTCAGGCTGCAAGGCCTCGGTGTCCTCACCCGGGTCGGGCGGTCGTTGGCGGCCGACGAGCTCCCGGCACTCGACCTGATGGACGGCGCGCTGCTCCTGGTCGCGGGCCTCTTCTTGCTGCTGCCTGGCTTCGTCACCGACGCGATGGGATTTCTGCTCCTGATCCCCCCACTGCGCCGTTGGCTGATCCTACGCTACGTTCGCCTCGTTCCTCTGCACCCGCCCCACGGCGAGGCCCGGCCGCTGGACCCCAGGGTGATCGACGGTCGCTACCGTCGGGAGGACTGAGGGACAGCCCGCTCGGTGCCCGCGTCACGGGCGCCCGGCAGAGGCCGGAGACCCGAAGGGCCTGATTCGAGCCCCGTCATGCCGCGTTTGCCCGTCCCCGGGAACCCTCCCAGACCGCTAGCCCGGTCGCTCCCGGCCCGGAACGCTTGACAGTCGGACTTTTGCCTCTACTATTGGCACTCGCTTCCGGTGAGTGCTAATAAGCGGGCTGCGGCCCCAGCCGGGGCACTCAAAACCCTCATTGAAGCTTCGAGGAGAAATCAGATGAACATCCGTCCCCTGCATGACCGCGTCGTCGTCCGTCGCCTGGAGGAGGAGCGCACCACCGCCGGTGGGATCGTGATCCCCGACACCGCGACTGAGAAGCCGATCCAGGGCGAGGTCATCGCCGTGGGCAAGGGCAAGATCCTGGACAACGGCGAGCAGCGACCCCTGGACGTGAAGGTGGGCGACCGCATCCTGTTCGGCAAATACTCGGGCACCGAGGTCAAGCTCGACGGCAAGGAATTCCTGGTGATGCGCGAAGACGACATCATGGGCGTCATCGAGGGCTGAGGGGTCCCCAATCCCAGACCAAGTGCGAAGCCAGGATTCCCTTTAACCCTAATCAATTCGAGGAAGATCCCATGAGTGCAAAAGATGTCCGATTCGGTACTGACGCCCGCTCCCGCATGATGGAGGGCATCAACGTCCTTGCCAACGCGGTGAAGGTCACCCTGGGCCCCAAGGGCCGCAACGTGGTGCTGGAGAAGTCCTTCGGTGCCCCGACCGTGACCAAGGACGGTGTTTCCGTGGCCAAGGAGATCGAGCTCAAGGATAAGTTCGAGAACATGGGCGCCCAGATGGTGAAGGAGGTCGCCTCCCACACCTCCGACGTGGCCGGTGACGGCACCACCACCGCCACCGTGCTGGCCCAGGCCATGGTCCGCGAGGGCCTTAAGGCGGTCGCCGCCGGCATGAATCCCATGGACCTCAAGCGCGGCATCGACCAGACCGTGGCCGCCGCCACCGAGCAGCTCAAGTCCATCTCCAAGCCCTGCACCGAGAGCAAGGCGATCGCCCAGGTGGGTACCATTTCCGCCAATTCCGACGAGTCCATCGGCCAGATCATCGCCGAGGCCATGGAGAAGGTGGGTAAGGAGGGCGTCATCACGGTCGAGGAGGGCAAGTCCCTGCACAACGAGCTTGAGGTTGTGGAGGGGATGCAGTTCGACCGCGGCTATCTCTCCCCCTACTTCATCAACAACCAGCAGAGCCAGAGCGCCGAGCTGGAGGACCCCTACATCCTCCTGCACGACAAGAAGATCTCCAACATCCGTGACCTGCTCCCCGTGCTGGAGGCCGTTGCGAAGGCCGGCAAGCCGCTCCTGATCGTCGCCGAGGACGTGGAGGGCGAGGCCCTGGCCACCCTGGTGGTCAACACCATCCGCGGCATCATCAAGGTGTGCGCGGTCAAGGCCCCGGGCTTCGGCGACCGGCGCAAGGCTATGCTCCAGGACATCGCCATCCTGACCGGCGCCACCGTCATCTCCGAGGAGGTGGGCCTGTCGCTCGAGAAGGCGACCCTCAACGAGCTGGGCACCGCCAAGAAGATCCAGGTCAGTAAAGAAGAGACCACCATCATCGACGGCGCCGGCTCCGAGGTGGACATCAAGGGCCGCTGCGAGCAGATCCGCCAGCAGGTCGAGGAGACCACCTCCGACTACGACCGCGAGAAGCTCCAGGAGCGCCTCGCCAAGCTGGCTGGCGGCGTGGCCGTCATCTCCGTGGGTGCCGCGACCGAGGTGGAGATGAAGGAGAAGAAGGCGCGCGTCGAGGACGCCCTGCACGCCACCCGTGCGGCGGTCGAGGAGGGCATAGTCCCCGGCGGCGGTGTGGCCCTGGTGCGGGTCTTCGAGGTGATCGGCGGCCTCAAGGGCGCCAACCACGATCAGGACGTCGGGATCGCCATCGCCCGCCGCGCCATGGAGGAGCCCCTGCGCCAGATCGTCGCCAACGCCGGCGCCGAGCCTTCCGTGGTCCTGCAGAAGGTGGCCGAGGGCACCGGCAATTACGGCTACAACGCCGCCACCGGCGAATACGGCGACATGGTCGAGATGGGCATCCTGGATCCCACCAAGGTGACCCGCACGGCCCTGCAGAACGCGGCCTCCGTGGCCGGTCTGATGATCACCACCGAGGCCATGGTGGCCGAGTCCCCCAAGGAGGATAAGCCCGCCATGCCCGGCGGCGGTGGCATGGGCGGCATGGGCGATATGGACTACTGATCGCCCTGCGCCTGGCCCAGGCCTACCGGCCCGGGTCATTCGAACCTAAGCCCCGCTCTGCGGGGCTTTTTCGTTTGCAGGTGTGTTCTGGTTACGAAGCACC
>JBAPYD010000617.1:0-12404 GCA_049284555.1 Chromatiaceae bacterium
GGCCAGGGCGTCGTCCGCACCACCAGGTCCGGGATCTCCGGGGGCCGCCCGGCCCGCGGTGAGCACGGCGACTCCAGCGCCCAGACCAGCCAGCCGACCCCGCATCTCTACCAGGAGCCGCTGGGCGGTCTTGGTGCCGATCCCGGGCAGACGCGTGAGCGCGTGGACATCCTCCTGCTCCACGCAGCGGACGAAGCGCTCGGCGTCCATCCCCGAGAGGATAGCCAGCCCCATCTTGGCACCCACCCCGCTGACCCGGAGCAGGGAGCGGAACAGGTCCCGGTCCCGCTCACGGGCGAAGCCGTAGAGCACATGGGCGTCTTCCCGCACCACCAGGTGGGTCACCAGGGTCACCGTGCCGCCCACGGGCGGCAGCTCGTAGAAGGTGGACATGGGGGCCTCCAGCTCGTATCCGACCCCCCCCACCTCGATCAGCAGGTGCGGCGGACGTTTGACCAGGATCTCGCCCCGGAGCCGTCCGATCATGGCCGCCAGTCCCGCCAGGAGGCCGACGCCCGCTTACGCGCCGGGATGCCCATGGAGTGGGCATGACACAGGGCGATGGCCAGGGCGTCCGCCTCGTCCTCCGCGGGCGCCTCGGGCAGGGCGAGCAGGATGCGCACCATGTGCTGGACCTGGACCTTGTCCGCCCCGCCGGTGCCCACCACCGCGAGCTTCACCGACTTGGGGCTGTACTCGTGGACCTGCACCCCGCCCTTCAGGGCCGCGCACAGCACGGCCCCCCGCGCCTGGCCGATCTTGAGGGCGGCCTTGGGGTCCCGTGCGAAGATGAGCTGCTCCACCGCCATCTCGTGGGGACGATGCTCCGCCACCAGGGCCGCCACGCGGTCGTAGATGGAGCCCAGACGCTCGGGCCAGGGCTCCTGTCCCACCCGGATACACCCGCTCGCGACGCGCTGGCTGTGTTGACCGTCGGTGTCGACGATCCCGAAGCCCGTCGTGCGGGAGCCCGGGTCGATTCCCAGGATACGGTGTCGAAGCCGCTGGTCCGAGGTGGGTGGAAGGGACAAGTCGTCCTGCCTCATCAATCCGCCGTAGGTCGGACTTCAGTCCGACAGGAACCCCCCAAACCACCGGCGTCGGGCCGAAGTCCAATCGTCGGATCCAGGGGGTTCAGGGATGGGTCCGGTGAGGGCCAGCTAGCCTTCCAGGGCCGCCATGATTTCGTCTGAGATGTCGGCGTTGTGGTAGACCTCCTGGACGTCGTCCAGGTCTTCCAGGGCCTCCACCAGCTTGAGCAGCCGCTCGGCGGTCTCCTGATCGAGCTCGGCGAAGGTGGCGGCGTTGAAGGTCACCTCCCCCATCTCGGTGTCGAAGCCGGCGGCGGTCAGGGACTCGCGCACCGCGGAGAACTCCTCCGGGCTGGTGATCACATCCAGGGAGCCGTCGTCGTTCACCACAACGTCCTCGGCACCCGCCTCCAGGGCCGCCTCCATCAGGGTGTCCTCGTCGGTGCCGGGCTGGAAGCTGATGATCCCCTGCTTGGTGAAGAGGTAGGCCACGGAGCCGTCCGTCCCCAGGTTGCCGCCATACTTGGTGAAGGCATGGCGCACATCGGAGGCGGTGCGGTTGCGGTTGTCCGTCATGCAATCCGCCATCAGCGCCACTCCACCTGGGCCATAGCCCTCGTAGCGGATCTCCTCGAAGTCCTCCCCCTCGTTGGCGCCGACGCCGCGCTTGATGGCGCGGTCCACGGTGTCGCGCGGCATGTTGGCCCCGAAGGCCTTGTCCATGGCGAGGCGCAGGCGCGGGTTGGCCCCCGGGTCCCCCCCGCCGGCCCGTGCGGCCACCGTCACCTCCCGGATCAGCTTGGTCCAGACCTTGCCGCGCTGCTTGTCCTGAGCGGCCTTGCGATGCTTGATGTTGGCCCATTTACTGTGACCGGCCACTGATCGAACCTCCGATGGAGTCGCGTGCCCCGAGCGCGCGATCGGCCAGGAGACACCAGACGGGGTGAGGGTCCCGGGTGGGGCGTCGAGCCGGCGCACCCGGAGCCAGTGCGAATTGCTACAAGTCTATCACCGCCGTTCGGTTCGCGACCAAGGCACCGGGCCTCCGAGCGGGGCCGCTCCCCGGGTCATCCATGGGCACCGGCTTCGCGGCCGACTCAGGTTCCCTCGACGGACGGATTCGAGGCGAACAGGTTGAGTCCGAGCTCCGCGGAGAGGTAGCGGGCACTGAGCTGACCCCGGACACTGTTGCCGGACCTGTCCAGGGGCGGCGAGAAGCTGGCCAGGGCACCCTTGCCCGGGGCCACCGTGATCATGCCGCCGCTCACCCCGCTCTTGCCCGGCAGGCCCGTCTCGTAGAGCCAGTCGCCGGAGCTCTCGTAGAGCCCGGCGGTCACCATCACGGCCAGCACGTGCTGGCAGTGGATGGCGTCGATGACGGGCTCCCGGGTCACCGGATTCACCCCCCCGTTGGCCAGGGTCGCCGCCATCACCGCAAGGTCGCGGGCGGTGACACTCAGGGCGCACTGGCGCGTGTAGATGTCCGTGGCCTCGACGGGGTCGAAGTAGATCCGCTGATACCCCGCGAGCAGGCCCGCCACATCCAGGTTGGCCTGGTTGGTGGCGGCCTCGGACCTGTAGACCGCCTCGTCCAGGACGAGGGATCTGCCAGCGAACCGGGAGAAACCCTCCAGGATGAAGCGCCACTTGTCCTGCACGGTCTCACCGGGGGCCAGGCTGGTGGTGGCGATGGCCCCAGCGTTCACCATCGGGTTGGTGAGCCCGTCGCCGGTGCGCTCCACCGCGATCACCGAGTTGAAGGGGAGCCCCGTGCTGTTCACTCCGAGCTTGGCCCGCGCCTCCGCCTCACCGATCGCCTGGCAAACCAGGGCGAACATGAAGGGCTTGGAGACGCTCTGGATGCTGAAGGCCTGGTCGCTGTCCCCGACCGCGAAGATGTCCCCGCGGGTCCCCGCCACGCAGATGCCGAAGAGATGGCGCGGAACCGCCGCCAGGGCGGGGATATAGTCCGCGTTCTCACCCTCTTCGACCGATCGGAAGCGGGCGTGGGCCCGGGCAACATGCTCCCGAACCAGGACTGGATCCGGGAGCCGGCCGGTGGAGACACAGGGGAAAGGCGGAGGCATCGGGAGATCTGACATGGGAGTGGGTGGCGATGGAGCACGCATGCAACCGGGCGACCCTGGCACGTCATCGTGCCCCTGGGTCGCACCGGTTGCCGCCGGGGTCCCTGATCCTACATCGGCGGAGGCGAATCAGGCGGTGGAGGCGGCGCGTCGGAGGGCTGCTCCCAGGGAAAGCGCGGCAGCCCGTAGAAGGCCTCGCGGAAACGCTCGCCCCAGCTCTGGGTGAGGACACGCAGCTCCTCGGAATCGGCCTCCAGGCTCAACCGCGACGAGGGTGCAAAGAGGTCCCGGGGGCAGATGGCCACCTCGTAGGGGGGCCCAACGGTCAGGTTGGAGCGGGCCGTCCCCAAGAGGGAGACCAGGCACACCCGGGCCCCGTCCTCCAGGGACAGACCCGGGTGGACGATGTGGTCCAGGGCCGGCTTGCCGTACTTGCTCTCCCCGATCTGCAGGAAGGGCGTCTCCGGGGTCGCCGTCATCCAATTTCCCTGGGGATAGATCAGATAGAGGCCCGGGGGCTGGCCGGCAATCTGCCCCCCCAGGAGGAAGGTCGCCTCGACGCCGGCCCCCACCTGGCGCAGTGCCGGGCCGTGCTCGTTCTGGACCGCCAGGGACACCTGACCCACATAGGTGGCGGCCTCGAACAGGTACGCGACGTTCAGCAGGGTCTGGCTCGGGGCCACACGGGAGGGATCGGGATTGAGCGCCTGGTCCAGGTCGCGCCGGATGCGATGCAGGACCTCCTGGGTCGTGGCCAGGTTGCCGGCCGCGAGCAGCACGAAGAGGCGATCCGGGGCGGGCTGGAAGAGGTGGAGTTTGCTGAAGGACGAGATGTAATCCACCCCCGCGTTGGTCCGGGAGTCCGAGGCCATCACGAGGCCCTGATCGAGGCAGAGTCCGACACAATAAGTCATGCTGGCAGGTCTCGGCAGAATGGAGGCCTAGGGACCGGGAAACGAAGGGTCCCCTCGGACCAATGGGCCGCGGGAACAACGGCAACGTCCTCGGCGGTGCGACGCGCCAAGCCGCGGGTCGTCCGACCCGTTTCGGCCCAGGTCCCTCGCGAGCGGCGCCAGGGTAGCGAGTGACTCCTTCCCGCACAAGCTCGGCCCGCCGCGCGCGACATCGCTCCGGCCCGGTTGGGTCACGACTGGACTCGGTGGTAGCATTCCCGGGCCCGGCGGTCCAGCCGCCTTGGCACCGAGCGACGGGTCGGGCAACCCCTGCTGTCTAGCGGGCGAGAAAGGTCTCTCGCGAGGCCAACATTGTGCCGCCAAGCCCCCGCGGCCGGGCCGGTATCCCATCCGAACAAGCCATCAGGGGCGATCATGGAGCTTCAAGAAGGTATCCTGCGCGTCGAGTCCTTTCTCGCCGTCACCCTCGGCATCGTGGTGCTGTTCCTGGGCAAGCGGTTGAACGAGCGCATCGCCTTCCTGCGAAACTTCAGCATCCCGGAGCCGGTCACCGGCGGGATCCTCATCTCCGTCCTGCTCGCCCTGGTCTACGTCGCCTCCGGCTACTCGGTGGAATTCGAGCTGCGGGCGCGGGACGTCCTGCTCGTCTACTTCTTCACGACCATCGGGATCAACGCCAGCGCCCGGGACCTGCTCGCCGGCGGGCGACCCCTGCTGATCCTCCTGGCCATCACCATCGCCTTCATGCTGGCCCAGAACCTCACGGGCATCTCGGTGGCCTCGCTCTTCGGCCTGCCGGCGGCGGTGGGGGTCCTCGGCGGCAGCGTCTCGCTGATCGGCGGCCACGGCACCACCATCGCCTGGGCCCCCACCATCGGCGAGCAATACGGTATCGCCAACGCCATGGAGATCGGCATCGCCAGCGCCACCTTCGGCCTGATCCTGGCGAGCCTGATGGGAGGGCCAATCGCCAAATTCCTCATCAACCGGCACGGACTCGTGGGAACGCCCCGGGCGGCGGACGAGGTCCAGGACGTGGGCCTCTCAGAGAAGCAGAGGAAGGCGGGGATCGATCACCTGGATTTCCTGGGCGCCGTCCTGGCGATCCACGTCTGCATCGTGGTGGGCTACTTCCTCAACGGCATCATTTCGGATCTGGGACTGAAGCTGCCGCTCTTCGTGACCTGCCTCTTCGCGGGCATCCTGATCACCAACGTGGTCCCGAGGAACCTGCCAAGCCTCACCGGCACCCCCTGGCCCACCCGCAGCCCCGCCATCGCCCTGATCGCGGACATCTCGCTCGGCACCTTCCTCGCCATGTCGCTGATGAGCATGCAGCTCTGGACCCTGATCGACCTCGCCGGACCGATCCTGACCATCCTGGCGGCCCAGTTCGCCCTGGCGGTCGCCGTGACCATTCTGGTCCTGTTCCCGCTCATGGGCCGCAACTATGACGCCGCGGTGGTGGCGGCCGGATTCGGTGGGGTCACGTTGGGCTCAACGCCGACCGCCATGGCCAACATGGCGGCCGTGACCCAGCGCTTCGGCGCCTCTCACCAGGCCTTCATCATCGTTCCGCTGGTCTCTGCGTTCTTCATCGACCTGACCAACGCCCTGGTCATCCCTTACTTCCTGAAGACCTTCTCCTGAGATCCCGGGGCCGATCGGGCGCGGGCGACGAGACGCGCGGGGAAGCGTTCGGATCCCGCGGCCTGTCCGCGCCGCATTGTCCGATGAGGTGCCTCAGAACCCGGGACCCGGCGGTTCCGGGCGATTGATTTCCACCGCGAGACCGCGGCTCTCGTCGTCCGGAACGAGCACGGCTTCGACACCGCAAAGCGCCCTGAGTCCGCTCTCGATGGCGTCGATCACGTCCGAGAGCGGGGTGGCGGCGTCCCTGGACGGAACGCTGACGCGGGAGTAGAGGGTCTCGCTCCGCGCCTCGGCCGCCTTCCCGGCTGGGCGGTCGAGCCTCAGCAGGAGGTGCCCGCCCAAGGCCGCAACGCGGACGCCGATGCGGCGACCGGCGGGCGCCGTCCTGACGGCGTTCTCCAGGTGCTCACCCACAAGGACGCTCTCTGCGGTCGTGGCGTTGATCCGAGGAGTCGGATTGGTCTGCATAGTGGGGTATTTCCTGATCGGGAAGTTGGGCTGGCCCGACGCGGGCGGCGACGGGGCATGTCAGGGTGGCGGCTCGCCAATCGGTGGGACGTGTCGAGCGGACCGCCATGTACGGGGCCATGGTAGCGGGGCGAACCTTAACTGCACCTGAACATGCCCGGGGAGGGATGGATACCCCGGGGCCGCGCCCCGAGCACCTCCTGGCTCAGCGACTCGCCGATCGCCTAATCGTCACTCATCCCAGGTCGAGCTTGGCCCATACCGGGCAGTGGTCCGAGGGGCGATCCATGGCGCGGATGTCGTAGTCGATGTCGGCATCCAGCAACCGGTCCCGCAGGGGCGCGGTGACCAGGAGCAGGTCGATGCGCAGCCCCCTGCGAGGCTCCCGGTCGAACCCCTTGGACCGATAGTCGAACCAGCTGAAGCGGTCGTCCACCTCCGGATGGACCACCCGATAGGCATCGAAGAGGCCCCAGTCGGTCAGCACCTTGAGCCACTCCCGCTCCTCGGGGAGGAAACAGCACTTTCCCTGCCGGAGCCAGCGCGTGGCGTTGTCGGCGCCGATGCCGACGTCGAGATCCAGGGGGGCCACGTTCATGTCACCCATGAGCACCAGGTTCTTGTCCGGGGCGAAATGACCTTCTAGATAGCGAGCCAGCTCGGCGTAGAACCGGGCCTTGCCGGGAAATTTGACCGGGTGATCCCGGCTCTCGCCCTGGGGAAAATAGGCATTGATCACCGTGAGCTCGCCGGCCCCGTCCAAAGCGTACCGACCGGTGATGAGGCGCCGTTGGGAGTCCTCGCCGTCGCCCGGCAGGCCCCTGAGCACCTCCAGGGGCTCCCGCTTGCTGAGAAGGGCGACCCCGTAATGACCCTTCTGACCGTGAAAATGGGCGCGGTAGCCCATCCCCTCGACGGCGTCGATGGGGAACTCCTCGTCCGACACCTTGGACTCCTGGATCCCCAGGATGTCCGGATCCAGGGAGCGCTTGAGCGCCTCCAACTGATGGGGGCGGGCACGGATCCCGTTGATATTGAATGAGCAGAGCCTCAGCACCTCAAGTCCCCTCCAGCACCTCGTAGGTCTCCTTGCGCCCCATCTCCAGACCATGGGCATGGGCCCGTCCCCAGGGCGTCAGGGCCTGTTGCGCGATCCGGTCCCAACCCTCCCCGTCCGCGTCCAGGACCAGATCCGCGGGAAGGGCATCCCCATGCCCAAGCTCGCGAATCGCCTGGACCATGCCATTGGCGTAGCCCCGGTTGTACCAGAGCTGGGCGTCGTCGGGGGTGTCCAGGAACCCCTGGGTCTCACCATAGAGCCCCCCCAGGAGCTGAATCAACTGGGCCAGCACGGGACTAGCCATCGGCTACGACCTCAGACGAGGGTGGCGCCGACGCCGCCGGGACCGGGCTTCGGCCGATGAGCCCCAACACCGCCAGCGCCGCCTCCCGGGCGGAATTGTGGCGCATGCCGGCGTGGATCCGGGCGTACTCGGCGGAGATTGCGGAGCGCCGCTGCGGGTCATCGAGCAGACCGAGCAGGGCCGGGGCGAGGAGCTCGGCCCGACACCGGTCCTGGAGAAATTCTGGGGCCAGCTCCCGCCCCGCGAGCAGGTTGGCCATGGCCACGTGGTCCACCTTGACCAAACCGAACCCCTTGACGAGATGGTAGGTGAGCGGATGGACCCGGTAGCCCACCACCATGGGCCGCTTGAGGAGCAGGGTCTCCAGGGTGGCGGTACCAGAGGCCGTGAGCACGCAGTCGGAGGCGGCAATGACGCCGCGGCTTCGGCCGTCCACCAAGGTCACCGGGAGGGCCGGGGCGAGCCGCTCCAGCTCCGACTCGAACAGGGCCCGCATTCTGGCGTTGACCAGCGGCACCGCGAAACGCACATCCGGCCGGGACTCGAGGCAGCGCAGGGCGCACTCGATGAAGGGGGCCGCCAGCCGCTCCATCTCGCCGGCCCTGCTGCCTGGAAGGATGGCGATGAGGGGCCCGTCCCCCCCCAGGCCGAGCTCCGCCCGGGCCGCCTCCCGGTCCACCTCCAGCGGGATCTGATCCGCCAGCGGATGGCCTACGAAGCGAGCCGGCACCCCGTGCTCCCGCAGGAAGGACTCCTCGAAGGGGAAGACACAGAGCATGAGGTCCACCGCCCGGCGGATGCCCTTGACCCGCCCCGGCCGCCAGGCCCAGACGGTGGGGCTCACGAGGTGCACCGCGGGGATACCGCGATCGCGCAGGCGCCGCTCGAGACCCAGGTTGAAGTCCGGGGCATCGACGCCGACGAAGACGTCGGGCGGATCTGTCCTGAAGTGCCTGACCAGCTGTCCACGCAGCCGCAGCAGCTCAGGCAGGTGACCCAGGACCTCGGTGAGCCCCATGACCGAGAGCCGCTCCATGGGGAACAGGGTCTCGCAGCCCGCCTCCAGCATGCGCGGCCCCGCCACACCGATGAAGCTCGCCTCGGGCGCCAGGGACCTCAGCGCGTTGATCAGCGCGGCACCGAGGATGTCGCCGGAGGCCTCGTTGGCGACGATGCCAACCCGGAGCTGGGTCATCAACGCACGATGCTGCGGCTGCTGTCCGCGACAAAGGAGGCCAAGGCCGCCACCTCGGGGACGTCGGCGGCCAGGGCTTGCACCTGCTCCAGGGCCTCGTCCAGCTTCAACCCCGCCACGTAGACCGCGCGATAAGCGCGTTTGATGGCGGCAATGGTGCCGTCCGAAAAGCCTCGGCGGCGCAGCCCCTCGCTGTTGATACCGCGGGGCTTGGCCGGGTGTCCTCCCACGGTCACGTAGGGCGGGACGTCCTTGGTGAGCACCGAACCCATGGCGCAAAAGCTGTGGGCGCCGATGCGGGAGAACTGATGGACGATGGTGAAGCCACCCAGGATGGCCCAATCGTCGATGACCACATGCCCGCCGAGGGAGGCCGCGTTGGCCATGATGACCTGGTTGCCGATCCGACAGTCATGGGCCACATGGGAAGCCACCATGAACAGGTTGTCGTCGCCGATGGAGGTGAGGCCCCGGTCCTGGACCGTGCCCCGATGGATGGTCACGTACTCGCGGATTCGATTGCGATCGCCGACCTCGAGGCGGGTGGGCTCCCCCCCGTATTTCTTGTCCTGGGGATCCTCGCCCACCGAGGCGAACTGAAAGATCCGGTTGTCACGCCCGATGCGCGTGGGGCCTCGCACCACCACATGGGGACCGATCCAGGTCCCGGCGCCGATCTCCACCTCGGGACCGATGACCGCGAAGGGTCCCACCTCCACGCCGGGGTCCAACCGGGCGCCGGGGTCCACGACGGCCGTGGGGTGGATCAAGGGGCGAAATCCCGGGCGGTGCACATGATCTCGGCGGTGGCCACCACACGATCGTCCACCCGCGCCTCCCCGTTGAACTTCCAGATGCCGCGGCGCACCGCCTCCAACTTCACCGTGAGGATCAGCTGATCCCCCGGCTCGACCGGTCGCTTGAATCTGGCCTTGTCGATGCCGACGAAGTAATAGAGCGCCTTCTCCCCGACCTCCTCGGGTCGCGACTCCATGGCCAACAGCCCCGTGGCCTGGGCCATGGCCTCCACGATCAGGACCCCGGGCATCACGGGCCGAACCGGAAAATGCCCGGTGAAGTAGGGCTCGTTGAAGCTGACATTCTTCAAGGCGATGAGGTGATCGTTGCGCTTGAATTCCAGGACCCGGTCGATGAGCAGAAAGGGGTAGCGGTGTGGCAGGAGGCGCAGCACCTTGTGAATGTCCATGGTGGCCGTCGCCCGCCCCTCTTCCTCAGGCTCCGAGGCCTGCCTCGCATCCATCAACCTGGGTTGAGTGGGCTCCATCTAGGGTTCCTCCTGCCGTGGCGCGGCACTCAGAGAGGCGACGCGCGCTTCGAGTTGTTTGAGTCGACGCGACAGCTCATCGAGATGCCGGAATCGCGCCACGTTGCGTCGCCAGTCCCCGCTGGGCATGGCCGGTATGCCGCTGCTGTACAGTCCAGGCTCCGCAAAGGAGCGGGTCACCATGGCCATACCCGTGAAGTGCACGTCGTCGCCGATACTGAGGTGTCCCGCCATCCCCACGGCACCGGCGATGGTGCAATTGCGTCCGATTCGGGTGGACCCGGAGATCCCCGTGTTGGCCGCCATGGCGCTGTTTTCCCCGATCTGCACGTTGTGGCCGATCTGGATCTGGTTGTCCAGCTTGACCCCATCGCCGATGAACGTGTCTTCGATCGCTCCGCGGTCCACCGTGGTATTGGCCCCGATCTCCACGTCGTCGCCAAGCACGGCCCGCCCCACTTGGGGGATGCGCACCCAGCGCTCGCCATCCTTCGCAAAGCCGAAGCCGGAGCGGCCGATGACGGCACCCGGATGGATCAATGCCCGCTCACCCACCTGGGTGCGCCAGCAAAGGGTCACGCGAGCCACGAGCCGACTGTCGGCCCCGATCCGCACCTCCTCGCCCAGGATGCACCCGGGCCCCACGAAGACCCTGGGACCAATCTGGACCCCCGCCTCGATGACCGACAGGGGACCCACCCACGCGCTTGGATCCACCCGCGCGCTCGGGTGGACCACCGCGGAGGGATGGATCCCGCCCTGCACGGGTGCGGGGGGGTAGAGGAGCCGCGCGGCCCTGGAAAAGCAAAGATAGGGGTTCGGGCTGATGAGCGCCGCCGTGGGACAGGCCGCGGCATCGTCCTCCGTGAGGATCACCACCCCTGCCCTGGTCTCCGCCAGGGCCTTACGATAACTGGGGTCACCGAGAAAGGTCAGGCAATCCGGCTCGGCCGCCGCCAGATCCGCAACCCGTGAGACCTGGATCCCGGGGTCGCCGACGAAGGGGACGTCGAGCCGGGCGCCAAGCTCGTCCAGGCGCCAGGTCACGGCCATCAGCGCACCCCTGACCTGGGGCTGGGGCGGATCACTTGGCCGTGAACTCCCGCTTGAGCCGCTCGACCACCTGGTCCGAGATGTCGATGCGCTTGCTGAAGTAGACCAGCCCCTCGCTCAGCACCAGGTCGATTTCCAGCTCCTTGGCGAGTTCGACCACCACCTCCTGCACCTGACGGGCCAACTTGGTGCGCAGCTCGTTCTGGCGCAGGGTCAGGTCCTCCTGGAACTCGTCCTGGGCATACTTGAGCTTGCGGGTGCGGCTCCGGATGTCGTTCTGGAGCCGCTGGGCCTCGCTCTGGCTCATCAGGTCTCCCTCACGCTCGAGGCGACGCTGGAGCTCCGCGATCTCCTCCTGCTGGGTGCGCAGATTACGCTCCCGCTCCTCCACCTCCCGCTGGAGAGACTTGCGGGCAGCCTCGTACTGAGGTGAGTTCTCCACCACCCGATTCGGGTCGACCACCGCGATCTTGTAGTCCTCCGCGGCGAAACCTGGCCCCCACGAAAAAAGGAGTATCAGAACGACGACAAAGCCGAAACGGTGTGTCAGCACCTGGACGCCTCGAGACTAAAATGTCTGACCGATCCCAAACTGGAACACCTGGGTGTCGTCCCCCTCCTTCTCGTTCAGTGGCCAGCCAAAGCTGAAGGACAGGGCACCGATGGGAGACAGCCAGGCGGTCGAGAAACCGGCGGAATAGCGCAGCTCTCCCAGGTCGAAGCCGGTCGGGGTGACCAGGTCCGTCCCCTTGGTCACCCAGACGTTGCCCACGTCGAGGAAGACGCCCATCCGCAGGGTCTTCTCGAATTCTCCGCCGACCGGCGGCGGGGCGAACAGCTCGATACTTCCGACGACCTTCGTGTTGCCACCCACCGGGTCATAGGGGATGTTGGTCTCCCGAGGACCCAGGGTGTTTGCCTTGAAACCGCGCACCGTTCGGGGACCGCCCGCGTAATAGTTCTCGAAGAACGGTAGGTAGTTCAGATCCCCGTAGGCGTCTCCGTATCCGAGGTCCGCGGAGAGCGAGAGAACGAACTTCCGGGTGAGCGGGACATAGCGGATGCCCGAGTAGCTCGTCTTGTAGTAGGTGAGGTCGCTGCCGGGGACGCTCACGTCGAGGCGCAAAGTCTGCAGGCTGCCCTTGGTGGGGAACACCGCGGTGTCGCGGGTGTCGCGGACATAGCTCGCGCTCAAGAAGAAGTCATTGAAGACGTTTCCGTTCTCCGCGACGAACTCCTTGGCGAGCTCCGAGAAGCCGGCCGAGAAATCGGTGTACTGGTACCGCATGCCGAAACCCGCCCGCGACTTGTCGGAGATAGGAAACCCGAAGTTCATCCCGACGACGCCCTGGGC
>JBAPYD010000618.1:0-4695 GCA_049284555.1 Chromatiaceae bacterium
GACGTCCCGGATGGAGTCCAGCATCGGCGGCAGGGTGTCGAGCTTTCCGTTCATCGCCGTCACCGTTCCAGTGAGATCGTCCAGATTAACGGAGATGTCGCGTACGCTGCCGGTTAGCCCATCGAGATTTCTTGATATCTGGGCCATGCGCTCCGACATGAACCCCATATTGACATCGACCGCCCGCGCCATGGTGTCAATGTCCTGCACGAGATTGACGACCAGGTAGAAAGCATAGCCGGCAAGCAGCGTAAAGCCGAACAGCAGTGGAAACATCACCATCTGCCAGCGGCGGTTGCTTTGTACCAGAGCCGTAACGAGTCTGCACAGGACATCGTGCTCCGTGAGCAGCGTCCCTTTTTGACCCCCTCCACCCTCTTGGACACCACCCGCGCACGGCGGCTCGGAGCTGGTATCGCACGAGCTGTTCTCCTTCGGCGTTTTCATAGACACCCTACCCCTTCGTCGAATTGTCTTCCGCGACCCTTTTCGCAAGAGCCCCTGTGCCCCCACGCGGTCAAATACCCGCGATCGTGACCTGCGTCAACGTCTTCGAAACGTGCAAGGAGGAGCCTGCGACGCGCTCCGTGCCGCTCTCTGCATGCTGAAATCGGCGTGTTACGCGTCACTCTGGCAAGCCCCCCGGGAGACGCTCCAGAGGGTTGAACCTCTGCGATTCGCAGGTCGCCAGCTCGCTGAGGCCCCAAGCGGCATCGCCGCCCCCCCGCTGGGCCATTGGGGGTGCCGCCTGCCGACAAGGGCTACGGGATCGCCCCCAGCGTGATCCTAGCAGGTCTCGGGACCTTAATCGGGCCCGGCGCTGGAATAGCCCAGGACTCGGCCCGCGCCAGATCGTGCCTCGACCGAGCCTGCCGCTCCCCCCTCACAGCACGCGTAGGCGAACGGTTCACCGCTCGATCGGTTCGCCACCAGAGGGCACCCCCTCAGGTCTTCCGGCCGTAAGACCGCCACTCGGGTGCCTGCAGGAGGGGTCCTCGAAGGCCCGGAGCGTGCGGGTTCCGCCGCTCATCGGGTGCAATCCCACGGGGGCGTAGAGGTTGCATTTCCACGCGATCCCGTGTAAGCAACTTGGTCGCGCGGAGACATAACTAGACAAGGGGAGGAGCGACGCGCATGTCACCACAAACAAAGCCGCTCAGTCCGTGCGTCTCGCTACTGCGCGAGCAACGTTCCGATTGCCTCCTTTGCCCGGTCAGGGCCTCAGCACTGTTCGCCCATCTCGATGAAACCGACCTAGAGCAGCGACTCACGGGTGTCCGCAACGGGATCCTCAGAGCCAACACCGTCATCTACCGCCAGGGAGTTCCTGCGGAGACAGTCTTCACCATTCGCAGTGGGGTAGTGAAGCTAGTCATCGAGGACGCGGATTCCCAGCCCCGGATCCTTCGCATGCTGGGTCGCGGGTCCGCCATCGGCCTCGAGTCCCTGGAGAGCGGGCCCTACGGACAGACCGCCATCGCCATGCGCGATCTGAACGTCTGCCGCATCCCGCGATCGGCCCTGCTGGAATTGGGGCAGTCGCACCCTGGTCTGTTGAGCGGCATCGTAAAAAAATGGCGTGAGCACGTCTATTGGTCCGATCGCTGGATCACCAGCCTCTGCGCCGGCAAGCAGTCGGAGCGGGTGCCCTCCCTGATCTGCATGATCGCCGAGGTCAGCGGCGATCCGCTACGCGCCGTGCGTCTCCC
The DNA here is from genome assembly GCA_049284555.1 of Chromatiaceae bacterium. Classification (GTDB taxonomy): domain Bacteria; phylum Pseudomonadota; class Gammaproteobacteria; order Chromatiales; family Chromatiaceae; genus Thiodictyon. Next base: position 1,710 of record JBAPYD010000618.1, read on the forward strand.
ACGCTCCGCGGAAATGGCGGAGATCCTCGGATGCTCCGTCGAGAGCTTGAGTCGGCGAATGGCGGAGTTGAAGCGTCAGGGGCAGCTCACGCGGGTGGGCCCCTGGACCTACAGCTGCGAGCCGGCGTTGCTTGAAGGGGCGACCCCGCCTGAGATCGCCGACATATCGTCACTCGAAAAGATGCAAGTCAAATGACTTCCTGGGATGCGATCAGCTCGCGTCCCGAGACATTCGCGTTTCGGGATGCGCCATGTTAAAGGCCTCGAGCCCCGCTCCGGAACTTTGCTCGACCCTACTCTGCCCGGAGGGCCTCGACGGGAGAAAGGCGAGCGGCCTTGACCGCCGGATAGAGACCGAAGAAGACCCCGGTTATCAGGGCGAAGCCGGCGGCCGTGACAAGAGACGCGGTTCTGACAAGGATTGGCAGGCCCTGGAGGGTCGCGATGAGGAAGGCCGCCCCCACACCGGCCGCCACGCCAATGGCCGCGCCAATCAGCGAGAGGGCCACGGCCTCCGCGAGAAACTGGGTCCCGATGTCCGCGGCCCGAGCACCGACCGCAAGGCGCAAGCCGATCTCCCGAGTCCGCTCCGTGACGGAAACCAGCATGATGTTCATGATGCTGATACCGCCTACGATCAATGACACGGATGCCACCGCGGACAACCAGAAGGTGAGCATACCGGAGGCGGCCTCGCGACTCGCCTGCACGTCCGCCAGGTTTCGCACCTGGAAGTCGTCTTCGGACTCGGGGCGAATCCCATGCCGCTGGCGCAGCAGCAACCGAATCTCCTCCTCGACGGTCCCCATCCGGTCCGGCCGGTCGACCTTGACCATGATGTATTGAACGGCACCGAGTCGGGCCGCCCCGGAACCGATGAGCCGGGTCCGCGCGGTGCTCAAGGGGATCATGACCTTATCGTCTTGATCGGCGCCCGCCGAGCTCTGTCCCTTGGGCTCCAGCAGGCCCACGACCTCGAACGGGATTCCGCCCACCCGGATGATCTCGCCCACGGGATCGCTCCCATCGAAGAGACGTGAAGCGACGGAGTCGCCCAGCAGGGCCACCTTGGCAGCCCCCTCTTGCTCCCTCGCGGTGAAGGGGCGACCGGCACCCAGGGGCCACTCGCGCGCGGTGAGGAAGGCATTCGTGATTCCTTGGACGGTGGTCGACCAGTTAGCATTACCTCGAACGACCTGCTCCCGCTTGTAGACGGAGGGGGCGACACTCAGCACTCCCCCTATCTCCACGGCGATGGCGGTGGCGTCCCCCTCAGTCAGCGTCTCGCCGCTCCCGATGCCCAGCTGGACACCCTGACTACGCGCGCTCCCGGGCGTCACCAACAGAAGGTTCCCCCCCAGGCTCTGGATCTGGGCAATGATGCCTTGACGCGCCCCTTCCCCGAGGGCCATGACGGTGATCACGGCCGCGACTCCCACCACGACCCCGAGCATGGTGAGCACACTGCGCAACGGATGGACCCGCAACGAATGGAGGGCGCCGGAAAGATTGGTAGCCAGCCGCACGTCGCCCTCCCTAGTCGGCCGAAGCCTCGATCTGCTCGGGACCCACGGCGCGCTGGACCGGGGTGTTCGACCGGTCCGAGATCAGGCGTCCGTCGAACAGCTGGATGATCCGCCTCGCATGGCGCGCCACCGCCTCGTCGTGGGTCACGATCACCAGGGTGACACCCGAGCGGTTCAGGTTCCGGAACAGGTCCATGATGGATGCCCCGGCACGGCTCTCCAGGGAACCGGTGGGCTCGTCGGCGAGGATCAGGGCCGGTCTGTTGGCCAGGGCGCGCGCGATCGCAACCCGCTGCTGCTGACCTCCCGAGAGCTGCCTCGGCAGGTGATCGGCGCGATCGGCCAGACCCAGCCGACCGAGCAAGTCCAGGGCCCGGACCCGCCGTTCGCGCGCCCCCCAGCCCGCGTAGCCGAGGGGTAGCTCCACGTTCTGCCTGGCGGTGAGCCGGGGGAGCAGGTGAAAGCTCTGGAAGACGAATCCAATGGAACTGTTGCGCAGGGCCGCAATCCGGTCCTGGTCGAGCTCGCCGAGTCGTGCCCCATCCAGCCAGTACCCGCCAGCGGTGGGACGATCGAGGCAGCCCAGGAGATTGAGCAGGGTGCTCTTGCCGGACCCCGACGGGCCCATAATCGCAACCATCTCGCCGCGGTCGATGCGAATGCTGACATCGCTGAGGACCTGGAGCTGCTGCCCTCCCAAAGCGTAGGTCTTCCCGAGACCCTCGGTGCGGATGAGTATGCTCATGGGGCGCGACCCGCGGCTCAATCGCCTCCGTCGTAGCCGATGACGACGGGATCGCCGGCCGCCAGGTCACCCTTGGTCACGACGGTGAAGCGCTCGTCACTGATCCCCGTGAGGACTGGCACTGGCGCCAGCGAATCCTTCCCGCGCGGCACCCAGACCCGCAGCCAGCCCCCATCCCACTCCGAGGACTGATCAACTGCGTCCTCCGGGGGGTCCTGGGGTAGGAACCGCAGGGCGGCGTTGGGGATGCGCAGCCCATCGTGGACCTCCTCGACAACGATCCTCACCACCGCCGTCATGCCCGGGTAGAGCGCCAGGTCGGGGTTCTCCGCGTCCACGAGGACCGTGTAGGTCACCACGTTCTGAACCAGATTCGGTGCCTTGCGAATGGAGGTGACACGACCGTCGAAGCGACGTCCCGGATAGGCATCCACCGTGAACTCGGCGGCCTGACCCACCCGCAGGCGGCCGATGTCGGCCTCGTCCACATAGGTCTCGATCCGCATCTGGGCGAGATCCTGCGCCAGGGTGAAGAGGGTTGGGGCCTGCAGGCTGGCGGCGACCGTCTGCCCCTCCTCCACGTCTCGGCGGATCACGATGCCATCCAGGGGCGCCCGGATCTCCGTGCGGCTCAGGTTGACCCTGGCCTCCTCGAGGGCTGCCTCCCGCTGTTGGATCGTCGCGCGGGCGTAGTCCGCCTGGGAAAGGGCCATGT
>JBAPYD010000619.1:0-2742 GCA_049284555.1 Chromatiaceae bacterium
GTGCAGATCTTGATGGTGGCCATGCCGTCCAGGACGTCCAGCTTGGTGATACAGAGTCCCGTCACGCTATTGATGGAGAAGGCACGCCTCAGGGCCACCATGTCGAGCCAGCCGCAACGCCGCTTGCGCCCGGTGGTGGCGCCGAACTCATGTCCGCGCTCGCCGAGCCGGTCCCCGTCCTCATCGAACAGCTCGGTCGGGAAGGGCCCGGCGCCGACACGCGTCGTATAGGCCTTGACGATGCCGAGGACATAGTCGAGGTCCTTCGGCCCGACCCCGCTACCGGTGCAGGCGCCGCCCGCGGTCGTGTTGGATGAGGTCACGTAGGGGTAGGTCCCGTGATCGATGTCGAGGAGTGAGCCCTGGGCCCCCTCGAAGAGCACGTTGGCCCCCGCCCCACGAAGCCGGTGGAGCTCCCCGGGGACGTCCACCACCATCGCCCGCAGCTGCTCCGCCTGGGACAGGGCCTCCTCGAGGATGGCACCGTAGTCCAGGGCCTCGGCCTTGAAGTATTGGGAGAGGCTGAAGTTGTGATAGTCCAGCACCTCCCGGAGCCGCTCCGCGAAGTGGGCCTCGTCCAGAAGCTCGCCGAGGCGAATGCCCCGGCGGGAGGTCTTGTCCTCGTAGGCGGGGCCTATGCCGCGGCCCGTTGTGCCGATGGCCTTGGCCCCCCGGGCACGCTCCCGGGCATGATCCAGCGCAATGTGGTACGGCAGGATGAGAGGGCAGGCGGCGCTTAGACCCAGACGCTCGCGAACCGGCACACCGCAGCCCTCCAGCATCCCCATCTCCTCCAGCAGGGCCGCGGGCGAGAGGACCACCCCGTTACCGACGAGGCAGCGCACGCCCTCCCGGAGCACACCGGAGGGGACCAGGTGAAGGATCGTCTGGGTGCCGTCGATGACCAGGGTATGGCCCGCGTTGTGCCCTCCCTGGAAGCGCACCACCGCAGCCGCGCGGTCCGTCAACAGGTCGACGACCTTGCCCTTGCCCTCGTCACCCCACTGGGTGCCGATCACCACTACATTCTTGCCCATCGCAGCCCTACCTAAACCTCACCGATCGCTCGTAACTGCCAACCCGAATCCCCGTGCACCAGGTGCTCAACGCAGCCCAGGGCGCGCGGATCCTCCTCGACCCCGGGTAGGGCCGTGATCACCCGGCGGCCCGCCGTGCGCAGGGTGTCGATGGCGGCCAGTAGCCCCGGGTCGGAGGACCAGGGGGCGTAGATGGCAGGCCCTTCCAGATAACGCCCCTCGAGACCGGCCCCCAGCCGCAGCAGACCCTTGAGGTCCGCACTGAACCCGACCGCCGGGCGGGCACGCCCAAAGACCCGGCCGATGTCGTCATAACGCCCGCCGCGCGCGATCTCCAAACCCCAACCGGGCACGAAGGCGGCGAACACGGCGCCCGTCTTGTACCGATAGCCGCGCAGCTCCGCCAGGTCATAGTGGACCGAGACCTCCGGCACGAACCGATGGAGCGCGTCCGCCAGCCTGCGGAGATAGTCCAGGGCCTCGTGGACCGGTGCATCGGCATCGGCGAGCACCTCGGTCGCCCGTTCCAGGGCATCGTCCCCGCTGAGCTCGGCCAGCGCGACCAGCATTCGGGCAACCCTGTTGTCCAGCCCCAGCCCGGCGACCTGCTGCTCGATCTCGGGCACCGCCTTGCGCTGGAGCGCATCGAACAGGTCATGCTCCTGCCGGCCGTCGAGCCCCGCCTGGCGCGCCAGTCCCCGGAAGATGCCCACGTGCCCGAGATCCAGATAGCAGGAGCCGATGCCGGCCGTGCGCAGGGTGAGGAGGATCAGGCGCAGGATCTCGAGGTCGCTCTCGATCCCGCCGTGGCCGTAGATCTCGGCACCGATCTGGTAGGGGCTGCGGGTCCCGGCGAATCCATCGGCCCGGGTGTGCAGGACCGTGCCCAGGTAGCACAGTCGCGTCGGAGACTCGCGGCGCAGCTGATGGGCGTCCATGCGCGCGACCTGGGGCGTCATGTCCGCCCGCACCCCGAGCAGTCGCCCCGAGACCTGATCCGTCAGCTTGAAGGTCCGCAGGTCCAGATCCTGGCCCGTACCGGTCAGGAGTGAATCCAGAAAGTCGACGAAGGGCGGGATGACCAGCTCGTAGCCCCAGGAGCGGTAGAGATCCAGGAGCTCCCTGCGCAGGCGCTCCAGGATCTGGGCATGGGGCGGCAGGACCTCCTCGATCCCGGCCGGCAGGAGCCAGCGGTCCTCGTCCATCGCCATTGCTCAATTCACCCAGTAAAGGAGGCCGACACCGATCACCATGCTGACCAATCCGGCCACCCGCAGGGCGCGGTCCCCCTCCGACGAGATCTGGAGCAGGGCGCGCTTGAAGCTCCCGGGATTGAGAAAGGGCCAGATGCCCTCGATCACCAGCAGGAGCGCGGTCGCGACGAGGAGGTCTCGCACCAGATTCCCAACGCCAGCCCCGGAAGTACCCCCGGGAGCCTGGGCCGAGGGGCCCCTGGGCGCAAAATTCAAAGGCGCGAAGTGTCCCAGACCCGCCGCGGTTTGTCCAACGAGTTCGGTTATTGCGGGCGCTCGGTAAAGACGATCGGGCCGGTGCAGCCGACCCTATTGGATTCTGAAAGAAGGGGGTGGGCGGTTAGCTCCTCCAGCCACAACCCCTTGTGGTTTGCTGCCAAGACGTTGGCGGACGTCTCACGACAAAATGCTCGGATACGCAGGCCGTTAGGAGACTACCGGGTATCCGGACT
>JBAPYD010000620.1:0-2000 GCA_049284555.1 Chromatiaceae bacterium
GTGCAGCCCTCCGACTGAATCCTGACGAACCCGGCACCCACCACCCTAGGTAAAGTGACATGAAAGGCGGACTCGGCAACCTATTGAAGCAGGCCCAGAAGATGCAGGAGGAGCTGGCCCGGACGCAGGAGCGGCTCGCCCAGGAGGAGGTCGTCGGAGAGTCGGGCGGCGGCATGGTGCGGGTCACCATGAACGGCCGCCACGAGGTGAAGCGGGTGGAGATCGACGCCGCCCTCATGGGTGACGACAAGGAGATGCTGGAGGACCTGGTGGCCGCCGCCTTCAATGCCGCGGCCCAGCGGGTGGCCGAGCGCACGCAGCAGAACATGGCCGACCTGACCGCCGGCATGCCCCTGCCCCCCGGCTTCAAGCTCCCCTTCTAGGCACAGCGGACCCCGGGAAGACCCTGGAGCAAACCGATGGCGGAGCGCACCCTGCTCAATCAGCTGGTCGAGGCCCTGCGCTGCCTGCCGGGGGTGGGGCCCAAATCCGCCCAGCGCATCGCCTTCCACCTCCTGGAACGGGACCGGGAAGGGGGCAAGCGGCTGGCCAGGACACTGGCGGAGGCCATGGAGCGCATCCACCGCTGCACCCGCTGCCGGACCCTCACGGAGCGGGAGGTCTGCCCCCTGTGCGCCAACCCCAACCGGGACCCGGCGCTCCTGTGCGTGGTGGAGCAGCCCTCGGAGATCGTCGCCCTGGAGCAGGCCACCGACTACCGGGGCCTCTACTTCGTCCTGGGAGGCCGGCTCTCGCCCCTGGACGGCACGGGTCCCGAGGAGCTGGGGCTGGACCTGCTGGAGGCCCGTCTCAAGGAGGGGGGTGTGCGGGAGCTGATTCTCGCCATCAGCCCAACGGTAGAGGGCAGCGTCACCGCCAGCTATATCGCCGAGTGTGCCGAGGGCACGGGCACGGCGGTGACGCGCATCGCCCACGGCGTACCCCTTGGCGGCGAGCTGGAGCATGTCGACGGGGGAACGCTGGCCCTGGCGTTCGCGGGCCGTCGTTCCTTGTAGAGCGCGGCCGCTATCGGCCTATCACCCTGGACACACTCTCCTGCCCAGTCAATTCCAGTAAGGAGCGCGTTGAATCCCATGACAGACACCATCTTCGGGAAGATCGCCCGGGGGGAGATCCCGGCGGACCTGGTCTACGAGGACGACGACCTCGTCGCATTCCGGGACATCAGCCCTCAGGCCCCGATGCACATCCTCATCATCCCCCGCAAGCCCATCCCGACGCTGAACGACGCAGGCCCCGAGGACGCGGAGCTGATCGGCAAGCTCTTCCTGGCCGCCGCGCGGGTGGCAAAGGAGGCGGGCATCGCCGAGCGCGGCTACCGGACAGTGGTCAACTGCAACGCCGCTGCCGGACAGACCGTCTTTCACCTGCACCTCCACGTGCTGGGTGGACGGCCCCTTCAGTGGCCTCCCGGTTGAGCACCACCCCGAGCCAAGGCGCAACACGGCGCCCAGACCCCTGGGCCGGGGCTTTGCCCGCGGGCGGGTAGCGGTTAGCATTGTCGCCTCCCGGGGCGATGGCAGATCACCGCCTCCGGGAAGCCACTCGACGACAACGAACGCCTTTGGGCCCCGCCCCAGTCGAGCTGGCCGGGGCCGGAGCGAGGGCCAGCGAGCCCTCACACAAAGGGAAGACCCCGGGCCCCTTGCCACCACCCGACCCATGGCCGTGAATCCATCGTCTCCCGCAAGCGCCCTCCCCGCCGCGTTCGAGCTCAAGGCCGCGAGCTTCACCCTCCCCGTCATCCGCCTGCTCGCGGGTAGCATGGAGGCGGTCGCCGAGCAGCTTGGGGCCAAGGTCGAGCAGGCACCGGAGTTCTTTCGCAACACCCCGGTCGTGATCGACCTCACCGCGTTGCCGCCGGGGGCCGGCGAGGTGGAGTTTCCGGTGCTGGTGGGGCTCCTGCGGGGATATGGCATGATCCCCTTCGGCGTGCGCGGCGGGACCCAGTCCCAGAACGCGGCCGCGGAGGCCATGGA
>JBAPYD010000621.1:0-1899 GCA_049284555.1 Chromatiaceae bacterium
TTCACTATGGCCGGCAGGCCGAACCACCACAGCGGGAACTGCCAGATCATCAGGTCGCAGGCTTCGAGCTTGCGTAGCTCGGCCTCGATCGGCGGGGCAAAACCACTGGCCTCCGTGGCGTGGAGCTCCTCGATCTGCTGCTTGAAGTAGGTCGGGTCGCGGACCGTGGTGAAGTTGTGCCGTCCCGAGACGGGGTTGAAACCCATAGCGTAGAGATCGGACGTCTGCAGCGAGTGGCCGGCCGTCAGCAGGGTGTCGCACGCGGTGCGATAGAGCGCCCCGTTGAAGCTTTGGGGTTCGGGGTGGGCGTAAACGATGAAGGTCCGCATGATCGGGTTGCTGATGCGCTGGTGGAGTATTGGCCAGCCTTTCTTGGCACGATGTCAACCCCGACGCCGCGTCGCTAGGCGTCGGCAACGCAACAGTCGGCGGGAAGCGGCGGCCAGCGGCAGGCCGCATCGGTACCTAATAGCAGACCAGAAGCCCCGTTGGGGTTTCAATCAACGCGTCAGGTGCCAAGCGACGATGCCCCACCGAGGGTGCCTGTTGCGACATCGATCGCTCGCCAACACCTATTGGCCAGGCTCCCATCTGTTTTGTCCTGGGGCCGTTCAAGCTCCTCATCCGTGGTTGCGGAGGCCCGATGAAGGCGTGGATGTTTCGCCGCTATGGCGGCCCCGAAGTGCTGGAATGGGTGGAGCTGCCGGAGCCCGTGCCGCGCAAGGACGAGATCCTGGTGCGGGTGGTCGCCGCGGCCCTCAATCCGCTGGACTGGAAGCTGCGCGCCGGGCAGTACCGCTTCATGACGGCGGGTCGGTTGCCGCGCGGCGTGGGCTACGACTATGCGGGTGTGGTCGCGTCGGTCGGTGAGGGCGTGTCCCGCCTGAAACCCGGCGACTCGGTCGTGGGCATGCTGAACCCGCTGACCTCGCGCAACGGGGCGATGGCCGAGCGCGTGTGTGCGACGCAGGCGCTCGCCACCGTGAAGCCGCCGTCCCTTTCGTTCGCGGATGGCGCCTCGTTGCCGGGAGCGGGCCTCACGGCCGTCCAGTCGCTGCGTGATGCGCGGCTTGCCGCCGACCAGCGGGTCCTCGTGGTGGGCGCTGCCGGGGGAGTAGGCTCCTTCGCCGTGCAGCTGGCCAAGGACGCCGGAGCGCAGGGGACGGCCGTGGCCAGTACCGACGGGCAGGCGTTTCTCGCCCGCCTTGCGCCGGACCGCGCCATCGACTACCAGCGCGAGGACTGGAAAGCCCTGGGCGAGCGCTTCGACATCGTGTTCGACGCCTCGGGCACCTCTACCTTTCCCGAGTGCCGGCGGCTGCTCGCCCCGGGCGGCACCTATGTGCACACGTTGCCGAATGCAGCCCTGTTTGGCTGGTCCTGGTGGCTCAGGCTCACGGCGAAGGAGCGCTGCGTTCCGGTGATGGAGCGCCCCAACCGCCCCGACCTCGAAACGCTCGTGGGCCTGGCCGCGGTGGGAAGGATCCGCTCAGTCGTGACCCGCATCGGCGGCCCGGAGGACGTCCCGGCCCTGCAGCGTGCGATGGAGGGCGGTCACAACCGCGGCAAGATCGTCGTGCGCTTCGCACCCGATCCGTGATCCGCGAGGCGAGCCGCTCGATATCACGGCTGGATGCCACTCATGCTGGCGTCCCCCACTCGACCTTAGGAAGGAAGACAACGCCAGGAGCGCTATCGTTGGCCGTTACCGTACTGAGATTCTGGAAGACCTCTTTCGATGGGATGTCGGCCAGCCCGGTCGGAGGCTGGGTACGGCCGGGCGCCCGGCCCATTGGCGGCACACGATCTAAGGGAGGCACCGGGATTTCCTGGGTCACTGATAGCGGTCACCGACCGACGCGAGGAGGGCATGGACAGTACCGCAGGAAGCGGACATCG
>JBAPYD010000622.1:0-1912 GCA_049284555.1 Chromatiaceae bacterium
CACCTGGTCTTCTTCGACGCCCTTGGAAGGCTCGCGTCGGTGGGTGACGTGCTGTTCCGCGGCTCGATCGGGCGCACGGATTTGCCGCGCGGCGACCACACCCAGTTGATCGCCTCGATCACAGAACGGCTTTTTCCGCTTGGAGACGACGTGCGCTTCATCCCCGGCCACGGACCCATGTCCACATTGGGTGAAGAGCGGCGGAATAACCCCTATGTTGGGACGAGAGGCCTGGCGAGACGCCATATCTAGACTCTCGGACACCAAAGAAACCAGCCTTGGGCTACACTCCAATGGCAAGAGGAGCAGCCTTCACCCCCTCGGCCGGACGCGGTCAGACAAAAGCTATGCGAAAAGCCCTCTCCAGCGAGAACCCGTCGGTCAAAGAAGGCAGCGGCCGTCGCTACTGGATGCGCGCCAACCCCATCGGTCCCAAGGCGGTCGCCGGCGAGCCCTCCGGCAAGCGCGGACAAAGGGCGCGCTTTCTGGAGCCCTACCGGCTATCGCAGGCCCGTCGCGCGGCCCTCATCGACCTCCTCGAGCGCGGCTGCATCAGTGATCGAGATGGCCGGGAGCTGTTCGCCTCGGCGATCGAGTACGACATCGCCAACGCCCGGCAGACCCTGGCTCGGGACATGCGCCCGCCGGCGCCGCCGCAAACGACAGAGCAGCCCGCGGACACGCCACGCCCGAACGAGCAGCCCGAGGCCGTGGCGAAGGCCCCCGCCCTGCCCGCGGATCTGGCCCACACCGCCCGCTCCCTCGCCGAGCGGATCGTGGGGCTCGATGGCCCCGTGAGGGCCGCCATCGTGGAGGCGGTCCAGGCGCTCGATCCCTTCGGGCGAAGCTACGACGGCACCTACCTGGATGCCCTGGGCGTGGAGCTGAGGCGACTGGCGGACGCGGTGGCGAGCGAGCCGCGGGATCCAGAACCAACGGCCGCTGCGCCGCCAGCCCCAGTCCCAGTCGCCTTGGATCCGCCCTTGGATGAAGGGGCTCGACGCTTCCTGCGCCGGGTGGCCCGCGTGTACGAGGAGGTCCTGGAGTCGACGGCGGACCCCTCTCCCGGGGGCACCTTCGAGGCCGTTCTACGCCTGGCCTCGGAGGAGGCGGGAATCGTGCTTCCCCGAGATCCTGCCGCGCTGGCGGACGCGCTTCGAGCGGCCTGATCCGCTGACCAAGGTCGGGCTACCGACCCCCGGGGACAACCGCGATCGCGGCCCCTCGGGTAGAATCTCGTCCCTGGCTCGCCGATCGGATTGATTCCAGCATGTTGTTCGACCGACTGTTGAAGAAGCGGCGATCCGTCGTCGCCAAGACCGTCAGCCAAGCGTCCCTCGCGGAGATCGCCCTGGGCGATGGGGATCCGGCGGCTCGTTTGGACGCCGTTCGACGCCTCGCGAGCCTCCCGCATCTACGCCAGATCCTGGCGACCGACGGCGACGCGGGGGTGCGGGAGATCGCGCTCGGCCGCTACCGCAATCTGCTCTCCGGGGTCGAGGAGGCCGGTATCCCCCTGGCCGAGCGCCTCACGGAGATCGCCCGGATCGAGGACCCGCGCATCGTGGAGCACCTGGCCTTGGAGGGGCGCGACGCCGAGGCCCGCCTTGCCGCCATCGAGCACATCGCGAGCCCCGCGGTGCTCGTCAACTGCGTGCTCCACGACCCCCGTGCGGCCAATCGCGGCGCCGCCTTGGCGCGCCTCGATGACCGGGAGTCGTTGGAGCACATCGTCCGACGCATCGGCAAGAAGGATACCGGGATCTATCGGGAGGCCAGAGAGCGACTGCGCCGCATGGCGGAGCAGGAGGAGCGGCCCAGGCGCCTGCGGGCGCAGTGCGCCGAGCTGTGCGAGCGGGCCGAGGGCCTGGGCCGGCTGGAGCACTGGAGCCAGGATCGCGCCCTCCTGGAC
>JBAPYD010000623.1:0-8167 GCA_049284555.1 Chromatiaceae bacterium
CCACGGGGCCCTCGATGGTGCCTGGGGTGGACAGGTGCTGGAAGACCTGGAGACCCTGCCGGTGCGGGTGCGTCTCCCCGACGCCCAGCGGGCCGATCCGGGGCGCATCGCGAGCCTTCGGCTGGTGGCGGCCGGCGCCGCCGCCGACGGCGGTCCCCGCCTGATCCCCGCCGAGGCCCTGGGTGAGCTGCGACTGGCGCCCCAGGTGAGCGCCATCACCCGACGCGACGGGGAGCGTGCCAACACCGTCCAGGCCTGGATCCGGCCGGAGGCCCTGCCCATCGAGGTCAGCGCCCGCCTCCAGGACCGGATCGAGGCCGGTGCCCTGGAGCTCCCCCCGGGCTATCGCCTGGAGATCGCCGGGGACAGCGAGGAATCCGCGGAGGCCGTGGGCCAGCTTCTGGCCTACGCCCCCCTGCTCGGGGCCCTGATGGTCGCCACCCTGGTCCTGAGCTTCCGCAGCTTCGCCCTGGCGGCGAACGTGGGCCTGGTCGGGATCCTGTCCCTGGGCCTCGGGTTTCTGTCCCTCTGGATCGCCGGCCATCCCCTGGGGTTCAATCCCCTGATCGGCAGCGCGGGGCTCCTGGGCGTGGCCATCAACGCCAGCATCGTGGTGCTCTCGGCGATCCGGTCCAACCCCCTCGCCCGGGCCGGCGAGGTCCAGGCCATCGTGGAGGAGGTGCTGCTCGCAACCCGCCACATCGTCGCAACCACCCTGACCACCATGGGCGGCTTCCTCCCCCTGGTCATCGCCGGGGGGGACTTCTGGCCGCCGCTCGCGGTGGTCATCGCCGGCGGTGTCGGGCTGAGCATCGTGCTCGGGCTGCTCTTCAGCCCAGCCCTCTATCGCCTGGCGCTGCGTCTCAGAGGGAGACGCCCGGCCACATCAATCGCGCCACAGCCGATCGCCGCCGGGTGAGCCGCGCCGCCCGCAGGGCCGCGACCGCCTCCGGCCCTCGTCCGGGTTAAAGTAGGAGGCCCAGGCGGTATTGGGGAACGATCGAGTCGGGGAACATGAGCACGCGCATCTGCATCGTCCGTCATGGGGAGACGGACTGGAACGTCGAGCGGCGCATCCAGGGACACACGGACGTGCCCCTCAACGCGACCGGCCGGGCCCAGGCCCTGGCAATGGCCTACAACGCGGGTCACCACCACTTCAGCGCCATGTACAGCAGCGATCTCGGCCGGGCCAGGGAGACGGCGGCGGCCCTGGCGGAGCGCGAGGGACTGGAGGTGCGGCCCCTGCCCCAGCTGCGGGAGCGCCACTACGGCATCTTCCAGGGCATCACCGCGGCCGAGGGGGCCAGGCTCTACCCGGAGGCCTACGCGCACTACCAGGCCCGGGATCCGAGCTATGACTTCGAGACCGGCGAGAGCATGCTGGATTTCGCGGCCCGGGTTCGGGAAGGGATCGACTGGATGCTCCGCCACCACGGCGGCGAGACCATCTGTGCGGTCAGCCACGGGGGCGTGCTGGACATCCTCTATCGCAAGGCCACCGGACGCCCCCTGGAGACACCGCGGGACTTCGTCATTCCCAACTGCGCACTCAACTGGTTCCGCTTCGATGCCCACGGCTGCCACCTCGAGAAGTGGGCCGACCGGCACCACCTCACCCAGGTCCTGGTCGAGACGCCCGAATGACCCGACGGGGCCCGGAGCGCATCCTGGTCTTCCTGCGCCACGGACACAGCGAATGGAACCTCACCAACCGCCTGACCGGCTGGACGGACCTCCTGCTGACCGGGGTGGGGCTGGAGGAGGCGGCGGACGCGGGCCGACGCCTCGCCGGCGGGGGATACGGGTTCGACGAGGTCCATTGCTCCGTGCTCCGCCGCACCTGGCAGACGGCGCGAGGCCTGCTGGATTCCCTGGGGACCCCGGGGATCCCGACGCGCAAGAGCTGGCGGCTCAACGAGCGTCACTACGGTCAGCTCCAGGGCATGAGCAAGCCCGAGATCCTGGAGCGCTGGGGCGAGGCCCAGTCACGGCGCTGGTGGCGCGGCTACTTCGACCGTCCGCCTGAGCTGAGCCCGGATGACCCGCGCCATCCCCGCTTCAGCCCCCTCTATCGCCACCTGGACCCCGCCCTGCTGCCCGCCGCGGAGAGCCTGCAGGACTGCCAGCGGCGCACCCTTCCCTACTGGCAGGGAACCCTCCTGCCCCGCCTCGCCGCCGGGCAGCGCCTGCTCGTGGTCAGCCACGGCAACACCCTGCGGGCCCTGGTGATGCACCTGGACCGCATCAGCCCGGAGGCGATGGAGCGGGTGGAGATCCCCTCGGGGGTGCCGATGGTCTACCGCTTCGCGCCGGACCTCAGGCCCCTGGGGCGGGAATGGCTCGGGTAGGCATCGGCGCATGCGCTTCCCGTCCGGCCGGTGGGACACCGATCGACCGGGACCTTGCATCCGGGACCCGGGTGCTCTAGAAACCGACCACAGGGGGGCTCGGCCGGGCCCAGACGGATCCCGAGCCGCGATCGTCAAACCGAGAGAAAGGGGGGCTTGCACCATGCCGACACTGCGTATCCTCACCAACGCCCAGGTCCCGACGGAGGCCCGCGCGGACCTGCTGGCCAAGGCCTCGCGCACGGTCTCCGAGATGCTCGGGAAGCCCGAGTCCTACGTGATGGTGATCCTGGAGGACGGGCGGGACATGCTGTTCGCCGGCTCCCCCGCCCCCACCGCCTTCGTGGAGCTGATCAGTCTGGGTCTGCCGGAGGATCGCACCGCCCATTACTCCCGCACCCTCTGCAACCTCCTGGACGACGTCCTGGGGGTGTCCGCCGAACGCGTGTACATCGGCTTCTCGAGCCCGCCCCGGCACCTCTTCGGCTGGAACGGCGATACCTTCTGACCGGCCGGGCGCCGGACCAGGGCCCCTGCTCAAGTCCGCGGGACTGCCTCAGGTCAAGCCCCCGGAGGACCGATCCCGCTATGATCCCGGCATCTCACGCCGAGGCGGCCGGCACACCCTGCGCCCATGGACAATCCTGACCTACCCAACCCCGCCGACCCGGGCGGCACCTGTGTCGCGATCACCGGGTCCGGCGGCAGCGGGGCCCTCACCGCCGGGTTGATCCTCCTCGCGGCGGTGGCCAAGGCGGGCCGCTATGGTCTCCTGACCCGATCCGCGGGTCCCCAGATCCGTGGCGGCGAGTCGGCCGCCATGGTCCGCTTCGGACCCCGGCCCCTGACCTGCATGGGTGACCGATTCGACCTCCTGGTGGGCCTGGACTGGAACAACCTCCAGCGCTTCGTCGACGAGCTGCCCCTGGACGCCCGGTCCCTGATCCTGACCGACGCCCAGGGGGGAGCGGTCCCCGAGGTCCTGATCCAGACCGGTGCCTCGGTGCGGGAGCTGCCCCTGAAGGCGATCGCGGAGCGGGTGGCCGACGGCCGTCTCAACATGGCCGCCCTGGGCGCCCTGGGCGCCCTGACGGGCCTGCCCCTCGGCGCCCTGGAGCAGGGGGCCAGGGACACGATCGGGACCAAGGGCGGCGCCGTGCTGCAGGGCTCCCTGGCGTGCATCCAGGCGGGCTACCAGTCGATTCGGTCGGGGCAGGCGGATTCGGCGGCCGTGCCGGCGCCGCCGATCGACGTCGAGCGCTGGAACATCAGCGGCAACGAGGCCGCGGGGCTCGGGGCCCTGCGCGGGGGGGTGCGCTTCGTCGCCGCCTATCCCATCACCCCGGCCAGCGAGATGCTGGAGTGGCTGGCCCCGCGGCTCGAGCTGGTGGGGGGGTCCCTGCTCCAGGCGGAGGACGAGCTGGCCTCGGTCAACATGATCATCGGGGCCTCCTTCGGCGGTGTGCCGGCACTCACCGCCACCTCGGGCCCGGGCCTGAGCCTCATGATGGAGGGCCTGGGGCTCGCGGTCGCGAGCGAGACCCCGGTGGTCGTGGCCAACGTCCAGCGGGGGGGACCCTCCACCGGCATCCCCACCAAGTCCGAGCAGTCGGACCTCGACATCGCCCTCCATGGGTTCCACGGGGACGCGCCCCACCTGGTGCTCGCGGCCCTGTCGATCCCGGACTGCGTCTTCACCTTCCAGTGGGGGGTTCGCCTGGCGGAGCACCTTCAGACGACCGCCATCGTGCTGTCGGACCAGTCCCTGGGACAATCGCGGGCCATCGTGGACCCGCCGCCCCGATTCGAGGATGCGCTGCAACGGCGGTTGGAGCCGAGCCCCGGGGCCGACTACCGCCGCTACGAGGTCACGGCGGACGGGGTCTCTCCCATGACCCTGCCTGGCACACCCGCCGGCATGTACACGGCGGACGGACTGGAGCACGGGCCCGAGGGCACCCCCTCCAGCAAGGCCCGGGACCACGGTGCCCAGCTCGCCAAGCGTCTGCGCAAGCTCCAGGGCTTCGACTTCGGACCCCACTGGGGCGAGGTACAGGGGACGGGTCCCAACTGCCTGCTGACCTGGGGCTCCACCGCCGGGGCCGTGTTCGAGGCGGCCGAGCGCCTGAGCGCCGGCGGCACACCGACCCGGGCCATTGCCCTGCGCCTGCTCGCCCCCCTGCCCCACCGCGACCTGGTGCAGGCCCTCGACGGGACCACTGCTATCCTAGTGGTTGAGCAGAATCAGACGGGGCAGCTCTTCCGCTATCTGCACGGCGAGCGGGCCTTGCCCCCTTGGGCACGGAGCCTGGCGCGGCCCGGTCCACTCCCCTTCCGCCCAGGGGAGATCGTTCAGGCTTGCCTCGAGGGCATGTGAGATGGCCGCCGTCGCCGAAGCCGTTCCCTCCCCGACCCTGAGGGCCAAGGACTACAAGTCCGAGGTATCGCCGGTCTGGTGCCCCGGGTGCGGGCACTTCGCGGTGCTCTCGGCGCTCACCAAGGCCCTGGCCTATCTCAGGCTGCCGAAGGAGGACGTGGCCATCGTCTCCGGCATCGGCTGCTCGTCGCGCCTTCCCGCCTACGTGGAGGGCTACGGCTTCCATGGGGTGCACGGACGGGCCCTTCCGGTGGCCTCGGGGCTCAAGGCGGCCCGGCCGGAGCTCACCGTGCTGGTGGCCGGGGGCGACGGAGACGGCTTCTCGATCGGCGGAAATCACTTCCTGCATGCCTGCCGGCGCAACATGGACATGACCTATATCGTCATGGACAACGAGGTCTACGGCATGACCAAGGGACAGGCCTCGCCCACCACCCAGCCCGACTGGGAGCGCAGCAAGCTCACCCCCCACGGGACCGGGATCCGGCGGTTCCAGCCGCCGGCCATCGCCCTGGCGGCCGGGGCCAGCTTCATCGCCCGGGGGTTCGCCGGGGACCCGAACGGACTCACCAAGCTCATCGTCGACGCCATCCAGCACCCCGGCTTCGCCTTCGTGCACGTGCTGAGCCCGTGCCCGACCTTCAGGCCCGAGCACCGGGAATGGAAGCACCAGGTCCATCTCTGCCAATTGGGGCCCACGGACAACCCCGCCCAGGCCGCCCAGTTGATGCAGGCGGACGACGGCATGGCCCTCGGCATCCTGTACGCCCAGCGTCTGCCCATCTGGCAACCGGCGAACCACGCCACCGCCTCCCCCGCGGACTTCGATCAGGAGTTCCGGATATGAGTGACCCCCCCGCCCTCACCATCGAGTCCGTCCCCGAGTTTCTGGTCCACGCCCTGGAGCTGGAGCACGAGTCGGCGGAGCGCTATCGCCTGCTCGCCGAGACCATGGCGGTGCACCACAACGTCGAGGTGGCGGACCTGTTCCGGCGCATGGCCGACATGAGCGATGCCCACGCCTCCGAGGTCATCGCCCGGGCGGAGGGTCTGCTCCTGCCGGAGATCGCCCCCTGGGACTTCAAGTGGAACTGCCCGGGGAGCCCCGAGGTCAGCTGCCTGGACGATGCGGATGTGAGCTACCTGATGACACCGCACCAGGCGCTCCTGCTCGCGCTGCACAACGAGATCCGGGGCCGCGACTTCTACGCCCACGTCGCCAGCAGCTCTCCCTCCGTGAAGGTGCGGGCCATCGCCGGCGAGATGGCCGAGGAGGAGGGCGAGCACGTGGACCTCCTCAAGGACTGGATCGCCGAGCAGGAGCCCGCCGACGAGGCGCCGACGGACCTGGATCCGCCGAATATGCCGGAGTGAGTGGCTAGTTGCTAGTAGCGAGGGCCGAGGAGAGCGGCGGGCTCGCCCAGAAAACCCAACTCGTCACCCTCCACTAGCCACTCGCTACTCGCAACTCGCCACTCTCCCAATGGCGCTTGGCCAGGCGTACGTAGTTGGCCGCCGTGTACTCCAGGTACTCCAGCTCCCGGTCCGTGAGGGCCCGGGCCCGTTGCGCCGGGACACCCATGTACAGGTAACCACCCTCCAGGACCCGACCCGGGGGCACCAGGGCCCCGGCCGCGAGCATGGTCCGGGGCCGGATGACCACCCGATCCAGCACCCGGGCCCCGATGCCGATCAGGCAGAGCTCGCCCACCTCGCAGCCGTGGAGGACCACCTGGTGTCCCACCGTGACGCGCTCGTGGAGGATGAGGGGCGCCCCGCCGGGCAGGAAGCGGCTGTCGTGGGAGACGTGGAGGATGCTGCCGTCCTGGACGTTGCTCTCGGCGCCGATCTCGATGCGGTGGATGTCGCCGCGCACCACGCAATGGGGCCAGATCGAGGCCCGGGGCCCCAGCGTGACGTCGCCGATGACCACGGCGGTCTCGTCCACCCAGGCGCCTTCGGCGATCCGCGGTGACTTGTCCTCGAAGGATCGGATGTGGCCCATGCGGCGTCTCCCGTGGGACCCAGTGATTCTCCAGTGTAAACAGCCGCGGTCCCCATCGGCCAGAGGGAGGCCAGGGGCCGCGAGGCGCACGCGGGCGGCCCCATCGCGCCGGGGGTGGATTTCGGCCGGTCGAAGGCCCATTTCCATCTATTGACCAGATGTCGACGGAGTCCCGTCTTTGATCCTCTCCGAGCTCAGCGGCTACCTCGCCCAGCGCCGGCAGGCCCCCCTGGTGGACCTGGCGCATCGCTTCGACTCCAGCCCCGAGGCCCTTCGCGCCATGCTGGAGGTCCTGGCCCGCAAGGGACGGGTACGCCGTATCGAGAACGGCGCCGCCTGCGCCAGCGGCTGCTGCAAGTGCGACCTGGCGAGCGTCGAGACCTACGAATGGGTCGACCCAGCAGGGGAAGCCGAGCGCGGGGCTTCGAACCTCACCCCCACCAGCGGAGGTTGACCCCCAAGGGCCGATACCTCCGCCGCCCAGGACTTTCCCATCCCAAGCAGCGCCGGGAGGGCTAAGCTCAGGAATAGGAGTGGATAGGAACGCGGATGCGGGTATCCGCCGGCATCGGGGGCTGCCATGACGCTAGAGACAGATCGAGCAGGGGCCCCCTTCATCGGCTACGAGGCCGCGCGCACCCTCCCCGGCCTCTTCCGGGCGCGTGTCGACTCGGCTCCGGATCGACCTGCCTATTGCCAGTTCCAGGACGGGGCCTGGCGCGAAACGACCTGGGCCGAGATGGCCCGGCTGGTGGCCCGCTGGCAACGGGGGCTCGAGACGGAGGGCCTGGAGCCCGGCGAGCGGGTGGCGGTGAGCCTGCGCAATGGGGTGGACTGGGTGGCCTTCGACCAGGCCGCCCTCGGCCTCGGCCTGGTGGTGGTCCCCCTCTACACCACCGACAACCCGGACAACCTGGCCCACATCCTGGCCGACTCGGGCAGCCGGCTGCTCCTGATCGACTCCGACGCGCGCTGGACCCCCCTCGCACGACACGCCCGGGCCCTCCCCGCGCTGCGGCGGGTCCTGTGCATCACCCGGCCGGGTGGATCGCAGTCCGGCAAGACGGACGGCCGGCTGCGCACGCTCGGGGACTGGCTTCCGGAGGACGGTGGTGACCTCGTCGACCGGGCTCAGGATCCCGCCTCCCTCGCAACCCTGGTCTACACCTCAGGCACCACAGGCCCTCCCAAGGGGGTGATGCTGTCCCATCGGGCCATCCTGTGGGACGCGGAGGCGGTTCAGCGACGCATCCCGGCCCTGCCGACGGACCTCTTTCTCTCCTTCCTGCCCCTGGCCCACGCCTTCGAGCGCACCCTGGGCTATTACCTGCCCATGATGGCGGGGGCCCGCGTGGCCTACGCGCGCTCCATCGAGCAGCTCCGCCACGACCTGATGGCGGTGCGGCCGACCGTCCTCCTCTCGGTCCCCCGGGT
>JBAPYD010000624.1:0-5289 GCA_049284555.1 Chromatiaceae bacterium
CCTTCGCGGCCGACCTTCCGGCCGGGCCCGTGCGGTCGCGGATACTTCGGATCGCGGGCATCCGGCGCCTGCTGCCCATGATGCGCGTGGAGACGCGCACCCGCACCCTGATCGCCCTGGACGACGACGATCAGCCCCTGTGGCGCGCCGCCCTGGAGGAGACTCGGTTCCAGGACCCGAGGGGAGGCGCCACGGGTGCGCTCGCGCCGCGGCTTCGCGTCCTGCCAATGCCGGGCCACGAAGGGGAGTGGGATGTCCTGATGAACCAGCTCGGCTCGGACCTGGGGCTGACCCCGGCCGGGGAGCCGCTGCTCGTGGAGGCCCTGGGGGCGGCGGGTCGGCGCCCCTGCGACTATTCCTCCAAGATCGATTTTCAGCTTGGCCCCGACGCGCGGGCGGACGCGGTCACCAAGACCATCCTGCTGGGGTTGCTCGACACCATCGAGCGGAATCGGGAGGGGGCCAGAGACAATCTGGACTCCGAGTTTCTCCACGACCTGCGGGTCGCCGTGCGGCGGACCCGATCGGCCATTACCCAGATCCGCTCGGTGCTCCCCGAGCCGGTGGTGCAGCAGTACAAGGAGCGCTTCGCGTGGGTCCAGCAGGTCACCGGGCCGGTGCGGGACCTGGATGTCTACCTTCTGGATTTCGGCGATTACCAGGCGAGCCTCCCGCCCCTGCTCCGCCCCCATCTGGAGCCCATGCGGACCTTCATCCTCGCCCACTACGACGAGGAGCAGGGCCGCCTGGCGGAGATCCTGGACGGTCCCGAGCTCAGGACCCTGCTGGCGGAGTGGCGCGCCTTCCTGGAGGCCCCGGTCCCGGATCACCCGGAGGCGGAGGACGCCGGAACCCCCATCCGGTCGGTGGCGGGCGCCCGCATCTGGAGGATGGCCAAACGGGTCCGCCGCGAGGGCCGGGCCATCACCACCGACTCACCGCCCGCGGACTTGCACGAGCTGCGAAAGAGCTGCAAGAAGCTCCGCTACCTGATGGAATTCTTTCAGAGCCTCTACCCGGAGGAGGAGATCCGCCCCCTGATCCGGCTCCTCAAGGACCTGCTGGACAATCTCGGCAGCTTCCAGGACCTCACCGTTCAGGCGGCCCACCTTCGGGAGCTGGCGGGACGCATGGGCGCCGAGGGGCAAGGCGACACGGACACCCTGCTCGCCATGGGGGCGCTCATCGGTCAGGTGCTGGAGCGCCAGCAGCGGGCCCGGGACGCCTTCGATGGGGTCTTCGCCGGCTTCCTCGACCGGGACAATCGGCGCCGGCTGCGGCGCCTGTTCCGCCCGGGGTCAGGCGGGGCGACCAGAGCGGACGCGCCCTGAGGATGGTGATTCCGGCGTCGGCCAACCCGAGGGGACGCCGCGCGACGCAGGCACCGGTCCCTGACCCGCGTGGAACATCCCCTCACCCACCCGGTTTGGCGCCGGCGAAGGGTTTGCTAAGCTCCACCCCCAGACCAACCAACCGAGGTCCTCGTACCGTTGCTCCGCCCTCTGCCGTTCCTGCTGCTCTTCGCCAGTGCCGCCGCCCCGGCCGCCGACCCCTCCGACGGGCTCTTCGACCTGGAGGACCTGCGGGTCAAGATCACCGAGTCCCTTCCATTCGTGGAGCTGGGGGTAGGCAAGGATCGGATCCTCCTGATGCGACATCAGGACCCGGACCATACAGTCGAGTCCCCCTACGATCAGACCGCCCGCGGATGCCCCCCCTATTGCGTGCAGCCCATGCACCTGGCACCCGGGGTGGAGACCATCGGTGAGCTGGAGCTGATCGAGCACCTGAGACGCGCGGCTTCGGGGGAGCCGGTCCTGGTGATCGACTCCCGAACCCCCGTCTGGACCGCCCGGGGGATGATCCCCGGCGCCGTCGAGATCCCCTACGACCGGCTGGACCCGGCGACCGCGGACCCCGCCGCCGTCGTCGAGCTGCTGCAGCTGGAGTTTGGAGCCGCCCGGGTGGACGGCCTGTGGAACTTCGAGACCGCCAAGACCCTGGTCTTCTACTGCAATGGGGCGTGGTGCGGCCAGTCCCCCACCAATATCCGCGCCCTGCTCAACTACGGCTACCCCGCCCACAAGCTCAAATGGTATCGCGGGGGCATGCAGGCCTGGGAGCAGCTCGGCCTGACCACCGTCAAGCCCAACGCGCGGGACCCGGATTCGCACGCCGGCCACCAGTGAAAACGGCTGTCGCCACGACGCTGGATCACCCCTCGATCGGCTTGGTCGTCGAGGCCCTGGCCTTTGCCGCGGAGCGTCACCGGGACCAGCGACGTAAGGACCCGGCCAGCACCCCCTACATCAATCACCCCATCGCCCTGATGCGGGTGCTGTGCCTCGAGGCCCAGATCCAGGACCCCCTGGTGCTCTGCGCCGCCCTACTCCATGACACCGTGGAGGACACCGGAACCACCCCTCAGGAGATCGAGGCCCGCTTCGGCCGTGCCATCCGGGAGGTTGTCCTGGAGCTGACGGACGACAAGCGGCTGTCCAAGGCCGAGCGCAAGCGGCGGCAGGTGCTCCACGCGCCACACGCCAGCGAGCCGGCGCGACTGGTCAAGCTCGCCGACAAGATCTGCAACCTCAGGGATGTGGCGGCGAGCCCGCCGGTGGGCTGGGATCTCGGACGTCAGCAGGCCTATTTCGACTGGGCCCGGGAGGTGATCGCCGGGATACGCGGAACCCACGACCGGCTGGAGACCCTCTTCGACGAGGCCTACGCCCGCCGGCCGGGATGATGGGCCTCCCGCGCGGGCCGAGGATTGGGACGCGAGCTGATCAACTGCCAGGAAGGCAGTTGATCAGCTGCTCCTCAGCTGCCAGGCGTGATCGGTGTCGTCGCACCCTGGTGGGGATGGCTCGGGGTGCGGAACCAGGAGAGCTTGTCGCGCAGCCGCACCACCTCGCCCACGATGATCAGGGTCGGGGGCTTGGGCGGGTCCTCCGCCACCACGTCCAGGATGTCGGCCAGGGTCCCCGTGTAGACCCGCTGCATATGGGTGGTCCCCTGCTGGACCAGGGCCACGGGCATCTCCGGCGGGACCCCGTGGGCGGTCAGCTCCTTGACCAGGACGGCCAGCCCGACCAGGCCCATGTAGAAGACCACCGTCTGGCCCGGCTGGGCGAGCTGGGGCCAGTTGAGGTTCATGGTCCCGTCCTTGAGGTGACCGGTCACGAAGGTGACGGACTGGGCATAGTCCCGATGGGTGAGGGGGATGCCCGCGTAGCAGGCACAGCCCGAGGCGGCGGTGATCCCCGGAACCACCTGGAAGGGGATGCCCTCCGCCGCCAGGGTGTCGATCTCCTCACCGCCGCGTCCGAAGATGAATGGGTCACCCCCCTTGAGGCGCAACACCCGGTGCCCGTCCTTGGCCAGATCCGCCAGGAGACGGTTGATCTCTTCCTGGCGCATCACATGGTTGTTGCGCTCCTTGCCCACGTAGATGCGGCGCGCATCCCTGCGGGTCATGTCGAGGATGGGCGCGGCAACGAGGCGGTCGTAGACCACCACGTCGGCCTGCTGCATGAGCCGCAGGGCCCGGAAGGTGAGCAGGTCCGGATCCCCGGGACCGGCGCCCACCAGATAGACCTCCCCCATGTCGGCGTCGAGGGCACCGGGGGCCAGCTCCCGCTCGATTGCCGCCTCCGCCTCCTCGATCTGGCCCGAGAAGATCCGCTCCGCCACCGCCCCTTCGAGGACCCGGTCCCAGAAACGCCGGCGGTCCCGCTCGTCGCTGAAGCGCGCCTTGACCCGATCCCGGTAGCGGGCACAGAGCTCCCCGAGGCGCCCGTAGCCGGCGGGGATCACGGATTCCAGCCGCGTGCGCAGGAGCCGCGCCAGCACCGGCGAGGCCTTGCCGGTGGAGACCGCCACCACCACCGGGTCCCGGTCGATCACGGAGGGCAGCAGGAAGGTGCAGGCATCCGGATCGTCCGCCACGTTGACCGGGATGTCCTGCTCCCGGGCAAGCTCGGCGATGCGCCGGTTGACCACCCGGTCGTCGGTGGCCGCGATCACCAGTTTGGCACCAGTCATGTCCCCTGGCTCGAAGCGGCGCTCCAGGTGGCGGATCTCATCCGCCTGGACACGCCGGGCGAGTCCGCTCGTGAGCTCCGGAGACACCACGGTGACCGCGGCACCGCCGCGCAGCAGGCTCCCCACCTTGCGCTCGGCGGTTCTGCCACCGCCGGCGACCAGGCAGGCCTTGTCTCGGACGACTTGAAAGATCGGTAGAAATTCCATGGACCTAGGGCTCGATCGAGCAGACGACGGGAAGGTCCCGATCTCCCCTCGCGTTGAGATCGGCATCAAAAGGCATTAATATACTTAAATATTCGGATATAGGATAGGCCAACGGCGTGATCAACGAGATCGACTCCGAGTCACTCCACGACCGACTCGACCGGGGCGATGACCTGATGCTCGTGGACATCCGCACCCCCGGGGAGGTGGCCCAGGGTAAGATTCCGGGGTCCATGGAGCTGCCCATGCACCTGATCCCCTTGCGCCTGTCCGAGCTCCCCAAGGATAAGGACGTCGTGCTCTACTGTCGCAGCGGCGCCCGTTCCTATCAGGCCTGCGCCTACCTGATTCAGCAGGGCCATGGACGGGTGCTGAACCTGCGGGGCGGTATCATCGCCTGGGCCCGCCACGGCTACCAGATCGATTGGCCGGGGGCTTAAGCTCGCCGGGGATGCGCGCGGCCGCCTTGCCTTTTCCCCTGGATTCGCCTACAAATAAGCGTTCCCGTGTTTGCTCATATTCTAAAACAACCAGACCTCGGAGGTATCCCATGGCAGACTTCGATCAAGAGCTCGACGCCAGCGGACTGAATTGCCCCCTGCCCATCCTGCGCGCGAAGAAGACCCTCAACGCGATGTCCGCCGGACAGGTGCTCCATGTCATCGCCACCGACCCGGGCTCCGTCAAGGATTTCGACGCCTTCGCCAAGCAGACGGGCAACGAGCTCATGGAGTCCAAGGAAGAGGGCGGCAAGTTCCACTTCCTGATCAAGAAGTCCTAACATCCTGATCGAGAAGCCCTGACAGACCGGTCGGCGCTCCCGCAGGCGCCGAGTCAGCCAACCCCTTACCAATGGCGGCCAGACCCCGCCGGAGAACCCGATGGATCAAAAGAAGCTCGCCATCATCGCCACCAAGGGCTCGCTGGACTGGGCCTACCCCCCCTTCATCCTGGCGTCGACCGCCGCGGCGCTCGGCTACGACACGCAGATCTTCTTCACCTTCTACGGACTGCAGCTGCTGAAGAAGAAGCTGGACC
>JBAPYD010000625.1:0-5344 GCA_049284555.1 Chromatiaceae bacterium
GGTGAGACCACCGTGCGCCTGCCGGCGAATCCCGGGCGCGGCGGGCGGAATCAGCACCTCGCCCTGGTGGCGGCACTGGAGATCGCCGGCCGAGCGGACTGCCTGCTGCTGGCCGCCGGGACCGACGGGAGCGACGGGAACAGCGAGGATGCAGGGGCCCTGGTGGACGGGGGCACCTTGGAGCGGGGCACCCTCGATGGGCTCGATCCCCGGGACTGCCTGGCCCGGGCCGATGCGGGCCGTTTCCTCGCCGCCAGCGGGGATCTCATTCACACGGGACCGACCGGGACCAATGTCATGGACCTGGTGCTCGCTCTGAGGCGCGGGATTTGATGGGCAGTAGGTCCGGGTCGACCGTGAAGCCAGCAGACGGCAACCTGTTCGATCTGGCCGGTGCGTGCCTGGCGGAGTCCGACCTGGATCGGAAGCTCGCCCTCACCGCCGAGGTTGCGGCGGCCTGGCGATCCGGTCGCCTGGCGGCGGACGGCATGACTGCCGGCCCCGTCATCGACTCCCCCGGGCGGCCCGCGCGGCTGGAGCTGGTGGCGCCTCGGGATCTGCCCCGCCGCAAGCTGACCAGTCCCTCGGGCCGAGCGGCCCTGATCCACGCCGTGGCCCATATCGAGTTCAACGCGATCAATCTGGCCTGGGACGCGTTGCAGCGGTTTCGCGGCCTGCCGATCGCGTTCTACTCCGATTGGGTCGGGGTGGCGGCGGAGGAGGCGGAGCACTTCGGCCTGATGCGGGAGCGGCTCGCCGACCTGGGCCAGGAGTACGGGGACCTTCCGGGCCACGATGGCCTCTGGGAGATGGCGTGGCGCACCGCCCAGGACCCCCTGGCCCGCATGGCCCTGGTGCCCCGGGTGCTCGAGGCCCGGGGGCTCGACGTGACCCCGGGGATGATCGAGCGTCTACAGGCCGTGGGTGACCAGGAGAGCGCCGCGCGTCTGGGGGTCATCCTGCGCGAGGAGGTGGGCCACGTGGCGGCAGGCAGCCGATGGTTCCGCTACCTCTGCGCGACCCGCGGCCTCGAGCCCAGGTCCACCTTCTTCGTCCTCCTCGACGACCTCCTGACCGGTGAGGTGCGTGGTCCACTCAACCTCCCGGACCGTCGGCGCGCGGGCTTCGACGACGAGGAGCTTGACCTGCTGGCCCAGCGCGCCGAGGTCTCCGGCGCCCGGTCCGGGCCGGGTCGCTAGACATCGCTGCGTTTTCCTACGCCGAGCTCGGCATCTTCCTACCGGGGGTGATCAACCCAGTATCCGGGTAGGCGGCTATCTTTGTACCTCACAGGCAGGTCTGCGATGGCGTCCTGGCCATCGGTCCGCCAAAGCGGGCCGCCAACGCAAGCAGGCGCGGCCTCATTCGCGACGCGCAGTCTTTGCCCGGCGTACACGCCGGAATCTGGAAGCCCCCCGCGTCGATTCCGCGGGGATGCCCTTGATCTACGCGATCGGAGGTTCGATGGACGACGCGTCCCTGACCCTGGTCTCTTTCGCACGACCCCAGTCGGGCGACGCTGTCCTTGGCGCCCTGTCCGATCTCGGCTTTCGCGCCCGTCTGATGCCCCGTGAGCGGCTTCCCTTCGCGACGCCGGACGGCTCGCTCGGGGCGGTGGTGTTTCTGCTGGGCTCCAGCGGCTGCTCGAGGGACCAGATCGTCGAGGCGGTGACACGCCTGCGTGCGTCGCCGAGCCTCGCGATGGTGGTACAGGGGGAGTTCGCGTGGGATCAGGATCTGATGGAGACCTGCTGTGACTGCGCCCAGTGGCCGTGCGCCGGGGAGGAGCTCGCCTTTCGGCTGCGGCGTCTGTGCAGGGGGCGGGGCGATCAGGTCTCCCCGCAGCTGGACCCGGCGCTGATCGAGTCCCTCGCCAGCCTCAACCTGATTGGTCGCTCCCCCGCGTTTCTCGATGCCATGGCGTCCCTGCGCCGGTTGCTGCCCTGCGACGTGCCGGTGCTCATCCAGGGGGAAACCGGCACGGGCAAGGAGCTCGCCGCGCGGGCAATCCACTACCTGGGACCCCGGGCGAGCGGGCCCTTCGTCCCGGTGAACTGCGGCGCCTTACCGGATCATTTGGTCGAGAACGAGCTCTTCGGTCATGAGCGGGGCGCCTACACCGATGCCAAGGTCTCCATGCCCGGTGCCGTTGGCGAGGCGGCCGGGGGCACCCTCTTCCTCGACGAGGTCGAAGCCCTGTCTCCGAAGGCCCAGGCGTCGCTGTTGCGCTTTCTGCAGGATCGGGAGTACCGGCCCCTGGGCGGCGGTCGTGCGCTCCGCGTCGACGCGCGTGTGATCGCCGCCAGCAACGCGGATCTGCGCGTGTCGTGCGAGCGGCGCGAGTTTCGCCCCGATCTGTACTTTCGGCTCGACATCTTGTCGGTGACCTTGCCGCCGTTGCGGGCCAGGGGAGGGGACATCGAGCTGCTTGCCCGCCACTTCGTCGAGCTCTATTGCCGCCAGTATCGATTGGCACAGAAGCACCTCGATTTCCCATCGATTGCGGCGTTGCGTGCATACCCATGGCCCGGGAACGTGCGGGAGCTGGAGAACCTGATCCACCGTTCGGTGCTCATGGCGGACGGCCCACGCCTGTCCCTGCGACCGTCGGGTGACGAGCCTGGGGAGGTCGGGGCGCCCCCGTGGGATGCGGCCGAGCACCAACGCCTGCCCGAGCTGCCCCCGGGCGGCTTCGCCGCCGCCAAGGCGCGCGCCATCGCCTCCTTCGAGCGGGCGTATCTGGCACGGCTGATGGAAGAGACCGGCGGCAATGTGACCCAAGCCGCCCTGCGAGCGGCCAAGGAGCGACGGGCCCTCGGTAAGCTCCTCAAGAAGCACGCCATGGGCGCCGATGTGGCGTCCGAGGATCCGGTGTGAGCTGATCCGGACCCAGGGACCGGCTCCCTGGATCGGCTGGCGCTCCTCGGCGGGCAGGGACTCGCCGGATTGCTGCATAATTCCAGCCTGTCGCCCATGCGGGACGATGAGGGCTTCCGGCACGCGGACTCGCCGTCACAGACACGCCACGCCTTACCTCATCCAGCTCGCTCCTTTTCGGAGGGGCCCGGTCGGGCCCAGCAGGCAGCGATGAATGTCAATCCCCAAGCCTTCCGTGATGCGGCCATGGCCCACGGCCTCTCGGAGCAGGAGCTGGACCCGGACCCCATCCGCCAGTTCCAGCGCTGGTTCGAGGAGACCATCGCCCAGGACATCCCGGAGCCCAACGCGATGACCTTGGCCACGGTGGACACCCAGGGTCAGCCCTACGTCCGCACCGTTCTGCTCAAGCTCTACGATCGGCGGGGCTTCGTGTTCTTCACCAACTACGAGAGCCGCAAGGCGCGGCAGATCGGGGCGAATCCTCGGGTGTCCCTGCTCTTCCCCTGGGTGGCACTGGCGCGTCAGGTACAGATCCTGGGGATCGCAAGCCGCATCTCCACGGCCGAGTCCCTCACGTACTTCCTCACCCGACCGCGGGGGAGTCAGATCGGGGCCTGGGCCTCACCCCAGAGTCAGGTGATCAGCTCCCGCTCCCTGTTGGATCAGAAGGTGGCGGAGATAAAGCGCCGCTTCGGGGAGGGACAGGTGCCACTCCCGGATTTCTGGGGCGGCTACCGGGTGGAGCCGGAGGAGATCGAGCTCTGGCAGGGGAGGGAGAGCCGCCTGCACGACCGATTCCGCTATCGGCGGCGTCCCGACGGCACCTGGGCGGTCGAGCGGTTGGCGCCTTAGGCGAGTGGCGAGTGGCGAGTGGCGAGTGGCTAGGCGGGATCTTCGGCCTCGATCCTAGCAACTAGCTACTAGCCACTCGCTACTTCTTCAAATCCGATGCCGTGCGGTCTCGGGCAGCACGATATTCAGCTCCAGGACCTCGTGGGTATCGCCCTGCTCGTAGTTGACGGAGACGGCGTTGAGGTCGACCTCCACGTACTTCCGGATTACCTCCAGGATTTCCCGCTGGAGCTTCGGCAGGTAGGAGGGGCGGTGGCGCTCCGCGCGGTCATGGGCCACCAGGATCTGCAGCCGCTCCTTGGCCACGCTCGCGGAGCCCTTGGGCCGGGTGCGAAGGAAATAGTCGAGTAGGCCCACGGCTCATCCTCCGAACAGTCGGGTGAAGAAGCCCTTCTTCTGCGCCTCGATGAAGCGGTGCGGCAGGTCCTCCCCCAGGTATCGACCGACCGCGTCCCCGTAGGCCTGACCCGCGTCGCTCTCCCGGTCCAGAATGACCGGCGCCCCGGAGTTGGAGGCGTTGAGCACCGCCTTGGATTCCGGGATCACACCCAGCAGGCTGAGCGAGAGGATCTCCTGGACGTCCTTGACGCCAAGCATCTCACCGCTCTGGACCCGCAGCGGGTCGTAGCGTGTGAGGAGCAGGTACTCGCGGATGGGCTCGGCGTTGGTCTCCGCCCGCTTGGACTTGCTGGCCAGGATGCCCAGCATACGGTCCGAGTCCCGTACCGACGAGACCTCGGGGTTGGTGACGACGATCGCGTCGTCCGCGTAGTACATGGCCATGGTGGCCCCGTGCTCGATGCCCGCCGGGGAGTCGCAGACCACGTAATCGAAGCTTTGGGACATCTCATCGAGCACCCGCCCCACCCCCTCCTTGGTCAACGCGTCCTTGTCCCTGGTCTGGGAGGCGGGAAGCACGTAGAGGTTGTCGCAGCGTTTGTCGCGGATCAGGGCCTGGTTGAGGTTGGCCTCCTGGTTGATCACGTTGACGAAGTCGTAGACCACCCGCCGCTCGCACCCCATGATCAGGTCCAGGTTGCGCAAACCGACGTCGAAATCGACGACGGCGGTTCGATGCCCGCGCTGGGCCAGACCCATGGCCAGGGCGGCGGATGTCGTGGTCTTGCCGACCCCGCCCTTGCCCGATGTGATCACGATGATTCTCGCCAAGTAACGGCCCTCCTTCAGGGGTCTGTCCGAGCGGCGGCGGGCGCGGGATCGGCCCGCCCGCCATCACAGTCGTTCGATGCGCAGGATCTTCTGGTCCAGGTAGATCTGCACGGGCTGTCCGCGCAGCTCCGGGGGTATGCTCTCGCTGATCCGATAATGCCCGGCCACGGAGACCAGCTCGGCCTGCAGGTCCTGGCAGAAGATCCGCGCCTCCGCGTTGCCCTTCATGCCCGCAAGGGCGCGGCCCCGCAGGGGGCCGTAGACATGAATGTTGCCGTCCGCCATCAGCTCGGCGCCGGAGCTCACGGCCGCCACCACCGAGAGGTCGCCCCCCGCCGCATAGATCCGCTGCCCGGAGCGGACGGGACGCGTCACCAGGGTGAAGCCCTGGCTCGGGCGTTTCTGGGGCTCACCGCGGGTCGCGGCGGGGGCGGTCTCGGCG
>JBAPYD010000626.1:0-3034 GCA_049284555.1 Chromatiaceae bacterium
GCCCATAGGCGGCCGCGGTCTCCTGGTTGGCCCGTACCGCCTCCAGGTTGGTGAGGGCCTTGCGGTACAACGCGGTGAGCCGCTCGCGCGCCTCATCGGTCAGGTCGGTGGCCTCCTGGGTCTCGGCGATCTTCGCTTCCAGGACGGCGGAGCTCACCAAGGGAGAGGGGAGGGCTGCGTCGTTGTCCTGGGCCGCGGCCGCGCCCGACAGAAGGGCCAGGACCACGAGGGCGCAGATCGCCGCGGTGATTCGCGGCCTTCGGCTCATCGGAGGGACACCCGATCCGTGATCACGACGTCAGGCGTCCAGACGGGCGACGGTCACTCCGCCACCCGCCAGCTCCCGTCTTCCTGCCGGCAGAAGGTGAAACGGCTGGTGCCGCTGGAGCCTCCCACGCTGTTGGAGATCACCGTCAGGCGACAGGTCGCTCCGTCCCGCTGTGTCGTGGACAGGGGCTGAATCGCGCCGGAGGCCCCGGTCGCCGGATTGCTCCAACGCGCTGTCTCACCGTCTGCGCCGCTCTCCAATGCCGTTTTCCCGGCCTCCCGCAGGAGATCCCAGTCCAGATCGGTGAACTGGGTGACCGGCGAATACTGCAGAAATCTCCAGTTCAGCGCCACGGCGGGGAGACTGATCAGAAGGAGCAGGCCGGCAACAAGGACTTTGGTGCTCATCGGTATCACTCCATCTTCATGATCGTTGCGAAAAGGCAAGTCGGGTCTGGCGCGTTGCCGCAACTGGCCGCGCGGCGGCTGTCCCTGGATCCCGGATCCGGGCAATCCACGCCGGGAAGACGCCAGCGAGAGCCACGGGGCTCGTCGTTCCGGCAGAGCCTGCCCCGGCAGAGCCTGCCCCGGCAGGGATTGCCGGGGGATTTCCGGTGGAGTGCCGTAACCTAGCTGCCATGGATGGTACTACCACCGTTGCCGAAGCTGCAGCCGAGGTTCGGGGCGAATCACCCAGCGGGCACGCCGAGAGACCGCCCCCCTGTCGTTGCCAACAGTGCTTCACCTTGCGTTTCCAAGATTCAGGCAACGCGCCACCGGCTATCCCTGCCCCGCCGCGGAACCATCCGAGACTTGGCGGGCAGGTCCGTGATGACCCCCCTTGCTGCCGCTGACGCCACGGATCTGAGTAGCCGATCTGAACGCTTTGCGGTCCCTGACCGCCGAAGGGAGGATACGGAAGAGGTTCCACAAAGCGGACCCTGCGAGGCGATCTCCTGCAAACGGTTTCACTCCGTGGCGCTACAGAGATTGCCACTGGGACAACAGGCCGTTCCCGACCCACACCCACCGCTTTTCAAGGAGCGTGGTGGTCGGCGTCGGAGAGAGAAAGTTGGCGGGAGCGAGCCATCAGGGACGGCAAGGGTGGTTAACCACAACCTGACACTTCGGGATCAGGGTGCCAAGCGTCTTGGTCGAAGCATCATCGATGCGCGCCGCACGGATTCCCTCCAGCGCATGCGCTGGCCCGGAAATGTCGCCGTGCGCGACAATGGCCTTGATCGGGCGCTCGTACTGTTGCAGGCGCAGCAGGCAGCGGCCCAGCAAACGTTGGATCTCGCGCTGCTGTGTTTGCAGTTCCCCGTCGTTCATCGCGGGCTCAAAACCGGCAGCCTGTGAGGCGATCATCGCGTCCAACTGGATTGGTCGCGAGGGAGCCGCCCGTCGGGATCGTTGACAGTGACCGAGTTGCCATCCTTGAGCCGCTCTGAGTAAACGACCACGTTCGTTCCGCCCTCATGCGCCTGGCTCGGAAAGAGGATGCCGGTGTAGCCATAGGCCAGCACCATATCGGCGAGAACCCACGTTGGGGGCTCGATGTGCAGCTCGAATTTCAGGTGGCGCCAATCCTCGCGCCAGTCGTGCCATAGCTCGTCCCATGGCGCCCCGTGGTGGAGCTGGCGGAGGTCGACCAGGTCGCGCAGCCCCACCGTGTACGAGCACATCGTGCAGGGTGGAAGGAAGGATGAGGTCTGCTGGTACTCGCGCAAGGCGGTCAGCTCATCCAGCGACAGGTACAGTGCCTCGACGCCTTCTCGGTTGAAGCGCCCCCCTTGGGCTGCGGCGCCTGCGCCGCTGGTGGGCCGGCTGGCCCACTGCGGGGTATGCGCCCGGAATAACGTGGTGCCGGGGGCAGATCGAAGAGGATCAACCGATGAACCCGGTGCTGATTGACTCCAGGTAGTCGATCGCATCCTCGGTCCGGCCTTCCTGCACTAGTTGCATCAGGGTCTTGTGACTAAACGCGGGAATGGGCTCGTTCTTCACCAGGAAAATGGCGCGTTGTGGATCCGGCTGCACCGCCGCAGCAGCCGAGAGGACTCGCATCAGGTCACGCAGTGCGGATTGCAGTTTTGGCGATTCGGGATGAGTGCGCAGGGTGTTGCGATGGACCCCCGCCAGCTCGGCCAGATCCTGCTGCTGCAGGCCCAGGATGTCGGCGACGCCCGATGCCGAGAACCGCGACGTACCGGGTTCCCGCGTTGATTCGAGCACGTCTGCGAAAATGGCGGCCATGGTGTTGCACCTTAGGGGGCATTCGACAAATGCACATTCTACGCATAGTTCATGCACAGCTCAAGTCCCAGCCAGTCGCGCGGCCTGTCGCGACCGGTAAGTCGGCTGCTCCAGCTACCCCGTGGGGATAGCTCCAGACCAAGTCAGGGGGTCATGAGCTGCGCAAGATCGATCACAGCCGCACCAGATCGATCATAGCCGCGCCAGATGCGCCCGCAGCCATTCCGGCACATCAAGACGGGCCCCTTCGAGTGTCAGCTGTATGCCCGACTGCAGTTCCGCAACCCTTCCCGCTGACTCACCGATCCGGGTCGGAACCGGCCTTTCCGGAGCGTGCCCACCAGCGTCCGCAAAGCGCGTTCTCCTGGCCCACCAAGCCCTCTGCTCAGAGTCCACTCACGGGGCCAAACCCAGCCACGGGGCCAGGTCTCCCATTGCACACCTCGCAGGCGATTCGCGAAGGCGCATCGTGTGCTACGCATCACCAGCAACCGCCCTGGCGACAATCGGC
>JBAPYD010000627.1:0-4115 GCA_049284555.1 Chromatiaceae bacterium
GCCAAGAGGACCGACTCGGCCCGGGCCCGGTCGCCATAGAGCGCCAGGGCCGCCCCGATCTGGGCCTTGGCCAGGGGCGTCCCGAGGGAGTCGAGACGCTCATCGGCGGCATAGCGGAGGTCGCCGATGGAGGCCCGGCCATTGCGGGCCAGGACATAGAGCGCGTAGGCATCCGCCGGCCCCGGGGCGGTGTAGGCGCTGCCGTTGCGCAGGTTCGAGAGGGCCGCGTCCAGGGCCGACTGGGGGACCGGATGGCCCTGCTCCCGGGCCCGGGTGAGGAAGTCGGTGGCATAGGCATCGAGCCACAGGTCGTCCCCACCCGGTCCCCAGGCCCCGAAGCGACCGTCGGAGGACTGGTTGGCGAGCACCCGGACCAGGGCGTCACGGATACGGGGCGGCACCGCCGGGTCCCCCGAGAGCCCTGCCGCCAGGGCCACCTGATCCAGATACAGCAGCGGCAGGGCGCGGCTCACGAGCTGCTCGGTGCAGCCGTGCGGGTAGCGGTCGAGGGAGCGCAGGATGCCGGCGAGATCCAGCCGGCCGGCCCGGCTGATCGAGACCAGCAGGCTGCCCGTGCCCGGGACCAGCCCGCCAAGCAGATCGCGACTCAAGACCAGGGCGGCGGCCCCCGGTGCCAGGTCGTAGGCCGTGCTGGTCATCAGGGGCGGGGCGTTGTCCCGCACCCCCAGGGTCAGCTCCTTCGTCAGGACCTGGCCGTCCGGGGTGGTGACTTGCACGGTCAGGGTCTCGTCCCCGACCGCCCCGGCCTCCAGGGGGATCAGGCGCTCCATGCGCTCGCTGGGCACCAGGTCCAGGCGCACCCCGCCGTCCGGACCACCAAGGGGGCCCAGATCGACCAGGCCCCTGGTGGAGGAGACGGCGATGCGGGCCCCGCCCCCCTGCCCCTCCACCTGGGTCAGGGAGAGCAGCAGCCGGGAGCGGTCCCCCGGCGCGAGGAAGCGGGGAAGCCCGGCGGAGATCACCACCGGGTCGCGGACCAGGGCGTCGACGACCCCATGGCCCACCCCCTGGGCCGTCCAGGCCATGGCCATGAGCCGGACGGTCCCGTTGAAGTCAGGGACCGGGACCTGAAGCTCCGCCCGCCCCTCCGCGTCGAGGCGCACCACCCCCGAGAACCAGGTCATGGGCTCCTCGGTGGGCGGCGGGGCCTTGAACCGGCCGAGCCCGCCGTCTCCCCCGGAGCGCACCACGCCGAGCGCCCCCTGCATGCGGTCGATGAGCTGGCCGTAGAGGTCGCGGATCTCCATCCCCAGCCGGCGCTGGCCGAAGTACCAGCTGTCGGGCTCGGGGGCCTTGTAGTCGGTGACGTTGAGAATCCCCAGGTCGACCGCGGCCAGGGTGGCATAGGCCTCCTCCCCCGGGGCCAGATCGGAAACCTGCAACGTCACGCTTAAGGGTCCCCGGGGGCGCGGGATCTGGGGCGTGTCCAGGTTCACCGCGAGGCGCCGCTCACCCGGGTCCACGCCCGCCCAGGCGAGCCCGATGGCCCGTCCCGGCATCCGCTTGGCCGACAGGTCCATGGGGCGATAGAAGGCGGCCGCCACATAGGCGCCGGGCCCCCAGGCCTCGGTCACCGGCAGCTCCACCGTGGTCCCCGAGGGCGGGACCTCCACCGCCTCCATGGCGATCAGCCGGTCGTCCATCACCGTCAGGAGCGCGATGCCGGGCGTGGCGGGAGCCGGGCCGCCGGCACGGGGCTCGATGTGCACCCGGGCCCGCTCGCCGACCCGGTATCGAGGCTTGTCGAGACTCAGCTTGAGCTGGTCCGGAGTGTCGGCCGCCCGGGGGGTCACATACCAGCCGGCCTCGAAGCCCAGGCTCGCGGGCAGGAGCCCATCCCCTTCGATACGAAGCCGGTAGCCGCCCCATTCCACCGGGGCCTCGATGCGCCCGGGGGCATCGGCCCCCAGGCTCAGGGTGCCGCTCGCGACCCGCCGGGCGCGCTCGATGGGCTCGTAGTCGAAGGACCCGTCCTCCCCCCGGTACCACTGGAAGTCCGTCTGGACCCGCTCCAAGGTCCAGGCGAGCCCGGCCGCGGGCCGCCTGTTCCCATCCGCTCCCAGGACGATGATCTCGAACCCCGCGCTGCCCCCCTCCTCCGCCTCGCCCTCGAAGAGCGGGCGGATGCCGATCCGCGGCTGGCCCTCCAGGACCGGGAGGGTCAGGGTCCGCTCCACCGGCCGGCCGCCGGGCTCGGCGATCCGAACCTGGACGGAGGCCTCCAGCAGCCGGCTGGTGGGCACCAGCTCCGGCAGATCGGCCAGGACCTCGGCCCGGCCCTGCGCGTCGGTCTTCGACTCGCCGATCGGCCGGGTCGCGGGCTCCGGATCGTCATCGGCCAGCCCGAAGCGGTAACCGGGATGATCCCCGAGCCCGGCCGCCGGCTTGACCACCATCTCCCCCTCGACCGTCAGCCCCGCCGCCGGGGCGCCGTAGAGAAAGCGGGCAGCGACGGGGATCGAGGGGGGGGCGCGGGGGTCGATCCCCTTCGCCCCGGTCTTGAGCTCGAAGGCGAGACGCTCCGGCTCGAAGTCCTCCACCAGAAACGCGGTCTGGGCCACGGGCTCCCCCCTGGGGTCCGTGTAGGCATGAACCCGCCAGGTGCCGCGCATGGCGCTGTTCGAGAGGGTCAGATCGCTCTGGTGCCCACCGAGCCCCAGGTCCTGGCTGACGACGCGTTCCCGCTCCACCCCGTCCGGGCGCTTGACCACCAGGGTCAGCGGGATGCCGGCACGGGCCACCGCCCGGCTGTCGCGAACCAGGGCGGTCAGGTGGGCGGTCTCTCCGGGACGATAGATGCCCCGGTCAGGCACCAGGTAGACGTCGAGTGGCTTGGGGGC
Source organism: Chromatiaceae bacterium (assembly GCA_049284555.1). Lineage (GTDB taxonomy): Bacteria > Pseudomonadota > Gammaproteobacteria > Chromatiales > Chromatiaceae > Thiodictyon. The sequence goes on from JBAPYD010000627.1 coordinate 2,862, forward strand.
CGGGCGGCCCTCCACCCCGCGGTCCGAGAGGTCGAAGGGGGAGCGGGTGAGATCCAGGAAGCCGAAATCCCCATCGGGGGCCTCGGCGGTGACCAGGGCCGGGGTGTTTCCGCCGGTGCCACGCAGCAGCCCGGGCTCGAACCGGGCATAGCCCGCCGCGTCCGTGTCGGCCTCGCCCAGGACCTCGTTGTTGCGGGCAACGAGACGGATCCGGGTCCCGGCGAGGGGCTCGGCGCTCGCAAGGGAGCGCACCAGGGCGTGGAGCCCGTCGTTGCCATTCAGGGCCGTGAGCCCCAGGTCCGAGACCACGAACCATTGGGTGGCCGGCGCCCGGCCGCAGCCCACGTCGCAACCCTGCTCGGTGCTGGGGGTCAGGGTGCGTGCGGGCTCGGCGGTGAGCGCGTAGACGCCCGGTTTGAGGTCGGGCGCCAGGCTCCCCACCGGAACCGCCGTCGTGACCTCCCGATTCAGCTGGGCCTGGACCTCCAGGGTCCCGTGCCACAGCTCCTCACCCTGGTTGTCCCGGATGCGCTGCGCCTGGTACGCCTCGAGCTGCTTGAGGAAGGGACCCTCCCCCAACACCTGGGCGATGGAGCGCTCTCCGATGCGGTACAGGACAAGCGAGAGCCGGTCCGCGTTGACCGAGAGCACCGGGATCGTCGCCTCGCCCCCCTTGGGCAGCACGTAGGCACGGCCGAGAAAGCGGGACGAAGGGGGGCGGTCACCGACCCGCAGCTCCAGGTCGACCGTGCGCTCCAGCACCTCCCCATCGGCGGCGGGGAGCCCCTCCCGGACCTGGACCCGATAGGTCGATCCGTGCTTGACCCCATCGATGCAGATCTGCCGCTCCTCCACCTCCACCGAGAGCCCGTCGCCCTCCTCCACCCGCACGAAGTCTGTCAGGTTCGCCCGGGTGCGGGCCAGGGACTGGGAGAGCTCCAGACAGATACGCGGGGCCGCGCTGTCCACGTCGATTCGATGCCTCGCGACGCGGAATCCGTGCTTCTCCCGCCACTCGACGTACTGGCTGCGAACGGCCTCGTCCTCCCCCAGGGCGAGGGAGGCACGCAGGGCCAGGATCGCGTGACGCCACTGCCCCCGTGCTGCCAGGGTGCGCCCCAGGAGGGCCAGCGAGCGGGCGCGCCCGGCCTCGTCCCGGGAGGCGAGATAGGCGTTGACCGCGGCCGCGCTCGCCTGGACCTTGCGCTGCTCCCGCACCTGCCAGCTCTGGGGCTTGGCGGCAAGGGCCGACTC
>JBAPYD010000628.1:0-2689 GCA_049284555.1 Chromatiaceae bacterium
GGAAGCGGCCGACAACGTGCAGACGGAGCCGTTCGACCTCGGCCGCGACCTGGGGCGAGCCCTCGCCTCGGTGCCGCGCAACCTCGGGCAGCTGGGCGAGCGCCTCACTGACCCGCTCGGGCTCCGGGTGGGCGATCTCTCGGACCTGGAGAGCGCCGCGGCGGATCAAGGCGTCAGAGCGGGGACCTTCGGGGCCATGGCGGCGCGCTTCGACGGACGCGCGGGGGCCTTCGCCTACCTCCTCTTCGTGCTGCTCTACTTTCCCTGCGTGGCCACGATCGGCGCCATCGTTCGCGAGGCGGGGGCCCCCTGGGCGGGCTTCGTGGCCCTGTGGACCACGGGCGTGGCCTATCTCACCGCCACCCTCTTCTACCACACCGCGACCTTTGGCCGGGATCCCCTGAGCGCCGGTCTATGGATCGCGGGCAGCCTGCTGCTCTTCGGGATCACGCTGGGCGGACTGCGCCTTTGGGCACAGGACGGCCGTTCCGGTGTCGATCTACCCGAATCGGGATCCGGCTCCCCCACTCAGGGCTCCGCGGTGAGATAGGCGATCCAGCCCGCGTCCGCCGCTCCCCGCTCCACCGGGACGAAGTTGCCGTCGGGGTTACCGTCGGCGTCCCAGCCCTGCCAGTAGACCGTCACCCGGGAGAACCCCGCCTCTGCCAGGAGCTCCCGGATCTCGGGCAGGGACCACAGGCGCCAGTCGTAGGTAAAGGCGCGCTCCAGACGGGAGCCGTCGGGGAAGGCGAAATGGATGTGGCAGACCAGGCGCCCGCTCACGGGATCGAAGGAGGCCTGTTCCCAGAGGTAGGTGAAGGGGCCGACGTCCGGATCCTCCAAGGGCCGCTCCTCCGTGATCACCCGGTAGGAGTCGTAGCCCCCGTAGGCGTCGAGAAAGAAGACCCCGTCCGGTGCGAGGACGGCACGCACCCGCGCGAAGTAGTCCCCCAGGGCCCGGCGATCCCGCAGCAGCCAGTAGCTGAAATTCATGGCCAGGACGACATCCATGGGCCTGGTTTGCACCCTGAGCACGTCCTGCTCCAAGAGCTCGACCCGCCGGCCTTGCCCGGAGGTCAGGGCGGCAAGGTTGTGTCGCCGCCCCCACTCGAGCACCTCCCGATCCAGGTCGACCCCGATCGCGTGGTTGAGGCGGCGCCGGCGTACCCATTCGCTGGCCACGGCGGCGCTCCCGCAGAAGTCCTCCCGCAGCCAGCGGGCGTTGCGCCCCCGCAGCCGCCGGAAGGTGCGATCCACGAAGTCGAGCTCGGCCTCCGGGCTCTGGACGGCGAGCTCGTAGAGCCGAAACCGGTCGGCAAGCGCCGCCACGACGCCGCCCGCGACTGAAGCGGACGGCGCCATGAGGCGGCTCGGGTTGGAGGGGGAGACAGAGGGTACAGGGTGATCCGTGGCCACGCCAGCGACGACCGAATTGAAAGCCAGAAGCGGTTCCTGTATTGTTGCCGGCTCGCAAGCGCAAGGAAAGTGCCGCTGCGCCCGGCGCAGTCGCCAGCGGGAGCGAAAAACCCCGGAGAGGTGTCCGAGTGGCTTAAGGAGCACGCCTGGAAAGTGTGTATAGGTTAATAGCCTATCGAGGGTTCGAATCCCTCCCTCTCCGCCAGAATCAATCACTTACGTGATTCTTCGTGACCCGCCGCGCCGCACCGATTTTCCCAGCGTGACGTCATCGTGACCGGTCCCTCGGGCAATCGGAGGCGGACGCCCGATTCACCGGCCAACCTCCCGTAGCCCCCGATTCCGCGACTCAGAACTCGCCGGCGGCGGCTCCCTCCATGATCTCCTTGATGGTGTCGCGCACCCGGATGGCCGACGCCTTGAGATCCGGGGGCAATTCGGTGCCCCCGTGGATCATGAGATCGAGGTTCATGGTGTGTAGCCACAGCCGGCCGTTCTTGTCTTCCACGATGGCGATTCGGCAGGGCATGAAGCCACTGTACTGATCCCGATACTCGAGCATCTGCTTGCCGACTCGGGCGTCGCAGAAGGAGAGGAAGTTCACGTAGCGGTAGTCCTCCCCCGTAATGGCCTGGATCTGCTTGTAGAAGGGGGACTCGCCGACAAACAGGAAGCTGCGTGACGCCGCGAGGCTCTTCATGGACTCGATGACGTCGTCCTGGCTCAAGTCCTCATCGACAGGCACCGACCACATCATGGCCACGCCCGGGTCCCCACTCTCCAGCAGCCGCTCGGCAAACTGCCCGTAGACCTGGGGAAATCCAGGGTCGAAGGCAGCCAACTTGCTTCCCCAGGCCAGATAGACATAGGCCGCCCCGACGATCGCCACGAGGCCCACCAACGCGAGAATGTTTCTGACGATTTTCATACGACTCTCCTCTCTCCTCTCTATGCTTCAGCCGCGTTCGCGTGTCCTGTGGCGACTCGCTCCGCGCCCCCGTCGGGGATCGCTTGATGGACGGGCTTACCGCCCACCGCGTGGGGAGCGGGATCTTCTCACCTGGGTGGATGGGAATACCAGCATGTACCGGGGGAATTGGATGGAGCAAGCCTGGATCGACCCTGCAACAGGGCGGGTCGCCGAGAAATGACACGGGATCCTGGCTTGGCCGGTGGCAAACGCGACCCAACCTCCCGATCAGGTCCTAACCATTCGCTCCAAGAGACGAACAATGAAACAGCATCCACTGCCCACCGAGATCCATCTGCACCA
>JBAPYD010000629.1:0-1839 GCA_049284555.1 Chromatiaceae bacterium
GCCCTGCACGCGGCGCTCACCCACTCCCACGCCCAGTCCGGTCCCTACCCCTTCACCACCCAGTTCCCCCAGCCCGGGATGCTGCCCTTCGAGGACGCCCTGTTCCAGCTCGTCGATCTGCCGCCGATCGACCCGGAGCACCCGGTCCCCTGGATCGGCGGGACACTCCAGCTGACCGACGCCTGCCTGCTGACGGTGGACCTGTCGGACCCGGACTGCGTGGAGGCGGTGCTGGGCCTGCACGAGGAGCTCGCCCACAGACGGGTCTACCTGACCAAGCGCTGGCCCGGCAGCACCGATGACCCGGAGGCGGACCTACCCGAGGACCCCTTCGCCGTCCTGTTGCCGACCCTCATGGTCGCGACCAAGGCGGACCTGATCCACGACATCGACGGTGAGCTCGCCGTTTTTCGCGAGCTGACGGGTTACGACTACCCGGTCTTTCCCGTGTCCGTGGAGACCGGTCTCGGGCTCGGTGCGATCGGCCCCTGGCTGTTTCGGGAGCTCGCCATCGTGCGCGTCTACACCAAGGCCCCGGGGCGCCCGCCCGAGCGCGACCGCCCCTTCACCCTGCGCCGCGGCGCCACCGTGGACGACGTCGCGCGGCTGGTGCACAAGGATTTCGCGGCGGCGCTGAAGTACGCCCGCCGCTGGTCCCGCGGGGGCGGGGTATCCCAGGTCGGGCACGATCACCCGGTCGAGGACGGGGACCTGCTGGAGCTGCACACCTAGGGAGCCCCCGCAATCCGACCGGCACGGCTCCTCACGGCCATGTCAACCGCCTCAATCGGGGCAGTAGCAGGCGGAGGCGCCCCAGTCCGGATGCTCCTGCCGCGCGTGCTCCAGACAGTCGGTCCGGGCCTCGTCGATGGTCTCGCCGTAGAAGTGCTCATGACAGACACGGCAACGGCAGAACTTGGGCTCGTGGGTGACGTAGTGATGCTCTTTTTCCGGCTCTGTCATGGACGGTCTCGAACAGGGGTCGGCGTCGCAGGTTGCCGTGGGGCGCCCGCGGGTGGGAGCCACGGCGATAAGCCGTCAGTCCATGAGTTGACGCGTTCGTACCCCATTGCTGATACACACAGGAGATTCCACGGAACTACCTTGCTAAGGTGTGGACGATAGGCGAGAGCCGGGCGACAGTCCAGACGATCGAGCGCTGGACCACCGGAATCGTCTCTGGCGAGTGCTTCAGAAGAACGGTATGAGCCTGCCAAAGGCTAGCTTTCCGGCGCGACTACGTCCCTTCTTGGTGGCACCTGAATGACGACATTGCCTTGGTAGGTCCGATGCTTGTCGGTGATGGCATCGGTTATACCCAAGTCGAAGAACACAACACTGGCAGCAAACTTACCACTCTCCATCTCACTTCTGACGGAGCCCGACGCCTCCCTCCCATCGCTCGTCTTGCAATCGTATACCAGTGCATCGTCCGAACGTCGAATGTAGACGCCGCTGGTGGGTATCGGCGACTCCCATGCGCCACGCTTGTTCTTGAATTCACAAGCCCCGGAAGATCCATCAGAGAAGCTGAATGCCAATGGAATATTGGCATCATTAACAATGGTTGCGCAGCCGGAAAGAAGCAATATCGATGCGGCACCCATAGAAGCTGCAATATTTGGCTCTCTTACGTTTCGTGTGGGCAAGGGTCCTGACCCGTTTGATTCACGCGGAGGCCTGTGCGACCGCCGGGAGTTTGAACGGGGAGGCCGGCAGATGAGTGAGCTTGCCGGCGACCAGGTAAGCGATGGTGATCAGATGCCGGGTGGTGCCGTAGCCGCGGGCCTTGGCCTTGGCGGCCTGGATGAGCGCATTGATCGCCTCGACGCGGCCGTT
>JBAPYD010000630.1:0-12230 GCA_049284555.1 Chromatiaceae bacterium
CCCAGGAGGAGGGCGCACGCGAGCGCGGACGCCTGGCGGGCACGACGACGGCGGGCGGGTGCGGTCAATGGATCCCTCACGGCGTCCCCCTCGGTCCGCCTAGCGTAGGCGCGAGGCGGTGCCAGCCTCCGCTCCAGGGTGAGGGGCTCGCCCCGGGCTGGAGGCAGCCGTCTGCCCGGGGGTCCCGCCCTCGGGAAAACCCCAAAGAGCAAGGTCGTTTCCGCCAATGGCACCGATCCTGTCCTTCCGGGCATACTTGTCAGGATTAACCACCTAGCGGCGCAAGGCCGCTGACCCGCTGACAAACCCCCAAGACACCATCTGGAGGATGATAACAATGTCCATCTCCCGTCGTGAGTTCATGCGTCTGGTCGGGCTGGCTGGCGCCGCGGGCATGCTGCCCAGCTCGATCTTTGCCGCCATGCGTCAGCCGAGCGACCTCTACGAGGTGCCCAAGTTCGGAAATCTCACCCTTCTCCACATCACCGACACGCATGCGCAGCTGAACCCGATCTATTTCCGCGAGCCGAATGTCAACATCGGTGTCGGCGCGGCGCTGGGTCAGGCCCCGCATCTGGTGGGAGAGGCGCTGCTCAAGCACTTCGGCATCGCGCCTGGCGGGATCGAGGCGCACGCGTTCACCTTCCTGAATTTCGACGAGGCGGCCGCCAAGTTCGGCTCGGTGGGTGGCTTCGCCCATTTGAAGACCCTGGTCGACCGCATCCGCGCCGACCGTGGGGACGGCAACAGCCTGCTCCTCGACGGGGGTGATACCTGGCAGGGGTCCGGGACCGCCTACTGGACCCGCGGCATGGACATGGTGGGCGCCTGCAACCTGCTGGGGGTCGACGTGATGACCGGGCACTGGGAGTTCACCTATCTCGACGAAGAAGTCATCAAGAACGTCGAGGCCTTCAAGGGCGACTTCGTGGCCCAGAACGTCAAGGTTCGCGAGGAGGCCCTGTTCGACTACAGATTCCCGGACTTCGGCGGCTTCGACGAGGACGCGGGTCTGGCGTTCAAGCCTTACACCATCAAGGAGGTGGGGGGCGTCAAGGTCGCCATCATCGGTCAGGCCTTCCCCTATACGCCCATCGCCAACCCGCAGCGGTTCATCCCCGACTGGACCTTCGGTATCCAGGACGGCCACATGCAGGAGATGGTCGACCAGGTGCGCGAGGAGGAGAAGCCCGACCTGGTGGTGGTGATCTCTCACAACGGCATGGACGTGGATCTCAAGATGGCGTCCCGGGTGACGGGCATCGACGTGATCTTCGGCGGCCACACCCACGATGGCATGCCCGCCCCGACCATCGTCGAGAACGCGAGCGGCAAGACCCTGGTCACCAACGCCGGCTCCAACGGCAAGTTCCTGGGCGTCATGGACCTGGACGTGAAGGACGGCAAGCTGCGCGACTACCGCTATCGCCTGCTGCCGGTCTTCTCCAACCTGCTCGAGCCCAACGCCGAGATGGTCAAGTACATCAACGAGACCCGCGCCCCCTACAAGGACAAGCTGGAGGAGAAGCTCGCCACCGCCGAGCAGACCCTGTTCCGCCGCGGCAACTTCAACGGCACCTTCGATCAGGTGATCTGCGATGCCCTGATCAAGGTGAACGACGCCCAGATCAGCCTCTCGCCTGGTTTCCGCTGGGGCACCACCGTCCTGCCTGGCCAGACCATCACCATGGACAACGTGATGGACCAGACCTGCATCACCTACCCGGAGACCTATCGCCGGGAGATGAAGGGCTCCGAGATCAAGGCGATCCTGGAGGACGTGTGCGACAATCTCTTCAACACGGATCCCTATGTCCAGCAGGGCGGGGACATGGTGCGGGTCGGTGGTCTCGACTACGTCTGCGACCCCAACCAGACCATCGGCAAGCGCATCACCGACATGCAGCTCGACGATGGCACCAAGATCGAGGCGGATAAGCCCTATGTGGTCGCCGGATGGGCCACGGTGGGCAGCCAGTCGCCTGGTGAGCCGATCTGGGACACGGTGGCCACGTACCTGCGCGACGTCAAGACGGTCAAGATCGAGCGCCTCAACACCCCGAAGCTGAAGGGTGTCAAGGGCAACCCGGGCCTCGCCGATTATCCCCGCCTTGCATGAGGAGGTGCGGCCGCGCCGCGTGTCCCCCGCGGGCCAGGGACGGCTCGCCGCTGCCGCCAACCACCCGTATCGATCCCAACCGGACGTGCCGTCTGGGATCGGCGACCTGTGGGAATGAGGGGATGGCCTTCGGCGTGTCTCCCTGGAGGTCCCTGGGGTGGATTCTACGCGCGGCCGCGGCTCCGGCTCGGTTTCGGTCCAGGGGAGCGAGGGCCCCGCGGCCCCCGACCGTGCGGCTCAGGTGGGCGCCCGCAGGGGCTGGAGCTCTCCGTGGGTCAAGGAGCGCCAGACCCATTCCAAGGGGCCGTAGCGGAAGCGCTTCAGCCAGAGGACGCTCACGCCCATCTGCAGGAGTGAGATGCTGAGCCAGACCAGCATGAGCTGCCAGCGCTCGAGTGAGCCAAAGAGTCCGAATCCGAATCCGTAAAAGAGCGAAATCGCGATCACGGTCTGGCTGATGTAATGGGTCAGGGCCAGGCGGCCCGTGGCGGCCAGGGGCCCGGTCAGCCAGGGCGCGCGACCCCAGCGACACAGGAGTCCGATGAGCCCCACGTGACCCAGGGCGACCGGCAGGCGCCACAGGTCCAGGCCCCCCTCTTCGAGCCTGACGACAGTCAGGGGATCGAAGCCCTGCGAGTAGGCCTGGTAGAGCTCCGTACCGCGCAGCCAACCCCCCAGCCCATAGCCCAGCAGGGTCAACGCCAGATAGAACCCCCCGGAGGCGCGGCCCGAAAGCAATCCCCAGCGATAGAGCGCCATGCCGATCAGCATCATCCCGCCGATCTCGAAGAAACGGTGCTGGTACAGGGCCGTGGACTGCTGGGTCATGACCTCCGGGACCTGGGCCAGGAAGATATCCAGGTAGCCCGATCGATACAGCTCGAGATCCTGCCCCATCTGCATCCGAAGCCAGTCGAGGAAGCGCGCGCTCTCCTCCGCGGAGCCGACACCCGCCGAGACTTCCGCGGAGCCGTCCACGGGGAGCGGCACGCCTTGGAGCCAGGACGCCACGGCGGTCCAGTCGACCTCGAGGTCCGACAGGGCCTGGAGAATCAGGCCCCCGATGAAGAGGACCAGCGTTGGTGCACGGCGTAGCGGGAAGAGAAAGAGCCCGATCAGCCCATAGACGTAGAGGACGTCGTGGGGCCAGAGCAGCAGATACGCATGGATCATTCCGAACAGGATCAGGACGAGGTTGCGCCGGTAGAACCGGTCCACCACGGCAACACCGTCGGACCCCAGTCGGGCCTCGTCCAGGTAGATCAGGGCGCTGGCGCCGAACAGCATGGAGAAGAGTCCACGCACGGCGCCCTCCATGTACACCTCGGTCGTGGCCCAGATCGCGAGGTTGAGGGTGCCCGGGGTGCCGAGCAGGGTCGGCAGGGCATTGGCCGCGTAAGGCATGCCGAAGGCGCCGACCGCGATCCAGCACATGCCGAGTACCGCGAATCCCCGCAGGACGTCGATCTGGGCGATGCGCCCCGAAACGGATGCGTTCATAGGGACGGGGCTCTCCGGTGGGCCTTTGTCCGGCGACTGGCCCGTTGTAGGACTTGGTATGGGTGGGCTGCCCTTGCCAAACGCCTGCCCACGTGCCGGGCTGCGGGGCTACTCGCTCGTGAGCGGCTTCTGGCTGACCCGCAGCCCGCGGAATTCCTGTAGTCTTAAGATTTCAGCACCCTGATTCGGTCCGGCCCATGATCCTCCAGCCCGTCATCCTGTCCGGTGGCTCCGGGACCCGACTCTGGCCCCTGTCCCGGGAGGCCTACCCCAAGCAGTTCCTGCCCCTCACCAGCGAGCACACCATGCTCCAGGAGACGGTGCGGCGACTCGATGGACTGGATCAGGAGCATCCCCGGCGGGCGATCGGTCTGGTGCCTCCCCTGGTGGTCTGCAACGAGGCCCATCGCTTCCTCGTCGCGGAGCAATTCCGGGTCATGGACCGCCAGTGCGCCGGCATCATCCTCGAGCCCAAGGGCCGCAACACCGCTCCGGCTCTCACCCTGGCGGCCTTGGCGGCGACCCAGGACGGGCGGGACCCGGTCCTGCTGGTCATGCCCGCGGATCATACCATCCGCAACGAGCCCGGCTTCAGGGACGCGGTGGCGGACGGCTTCGCCCTGGCGGAGCAGGATGCCGTGGTCACCTTCGGGGTGGTGCCGAGCAAGCCGGAGGTGGGTTACGGCTATATCCGCCAGGGGGAGGTCTTCGCCGCCGAGGGGGTGGAGGGTCGCGCCTACCGGCTGAGCCGATTCGTGGAGAAGCCGGACCTCGACACCGCCCAGGACTATCTGGCGACCGGCGACTATCTCTGGAACAGCGGCATCTTCATCCTCAAGGCGTCGCTCTGGCTCGCGCTGATCGAGCGCTTCCGCCCCGACATCGCGGAGGCGAGCGCGCGGGCCTACCACGGCGGGACGCAGGACGGCCCCTTCCTGAAGATCGAGGCCGACGCCTTCGCCGTGTGCCCCAGCGATTCCATCGACTACGCGGTGATGGAGCATCTGACCGGTCAGGGGGGGGCGGACCTGCCCCCTGCCGTGGTGGTTCCCCTGGACGTGGGATGGTCCGATGTGGGGGCCTGGTCCGCCCTCTGGGAGGTGCGCGCCCAGGACGCATCCGGCAATGTTCTCGATGGGGACGCCTTCGTCCACGATTCCAGTAACAACCTGCTCATCGCCCACCATCGGATGGTGGCGGCCGTGGGGGTGGAAGGCCTGATCGTGGTGGAGACCCCTGACGCCGTGCTGGTGGCCAAGAAGGACCGGGCCCAGGAGGTCAAGGCGGTGACTCAGTTCCTGCAGCGGGAGGAACGCAACGAGCTTCGCCACCATCAGCGGGTCCATCGCCCCTGGGGGACCTTCGAGTCCATCGGTCACGGGAGCCGCTACCAGGTGAAGCGGCTCGTCGTGAAGCCGGGGGAGGCCCTCTCGCTGCAGATGCACCACCATCGCGCCGAGCATTGGGTGGTGGTGTCCGGCACGGCCCGGGTCACATGCGACGACCAGGTCTACCTGCTCACCGAGAACCAATCCACCTACCTGCCCGTGGGCGCCAGGCACCGCCTGGAGAATCCTGGGACCATCCCGCTTGAGATCATCGAGGTCCAGTCGGGTAGCTACCTGGGAGAGGATGACATCGTGCGCTTCGATGACGTGTACAACCGGGGCGCAAAGGAGGGTTGCTGAGCCGGTACGGGCCGGATCGCTTCGCTTTCGCCCTCGACCCAGGTCGGCGCTGCCCTTTTCCCGCTGCCCGCGCGGGCCAGGATGGCATTCGGCAAGCATCTGCTTGGCCGCTCCTGTAGCATTAACAACTTTTTGGGTGCGGGATCCTCGTCATGGGCTTCAAATGTGGCATCGTGGGACTGCCCAACGTCGGCAAGTCCACCCTCTTCAACGCGCTGACCAAGGCCGCCATCTCGGCGGAGAACTACCCCTTCTGCACCATCGATCCCAACGTGGGGGTGGTGCCGTTGCCGGACGCGCGGCTCGACGTGATTGCCGCCATCGTCAGGCCCCAGGCGGTGATCCCGACCACCATGCAGTTCGTGGACATCGCGGGCCTCGTGGCCGGGGCCTCCAAGGGGGAGGGGCTCGGCAACAAGTTCCTGGCCAACATCCGCGAGACGGACGCCATCGCCCACGTGGTCCGCTGCTTCGAGAACGACGACGTGGTCCATGTCTCCGGGGCGGTGGACCCGGTGCGGGATATCGAGGTGATTGACACGGAGCTGGCCCTGGCCGATCTGGAGACCGTGGACAAGGCCCTGGACCGGGCGGGTCGGTCCGCCAAGGCAGGGGACAAGAAGGCCCTGGCCCGAAAGGCGCTGCTGGAGCGGGTTCGCGACCACCTCGATGAGGGCCGGCCGGTGCGGGCCCTGGGCCTGGACGCGGACGAGCGGGCCGAGATCCGGGACCTGTTCCTGCTCACGGCCAAGCCCACCATGTACATCGCCAACGTGGCCGAGGACGGCTTCGCGGACAACCCCATGTTGGAGGCCGTGCGCACCCATGCGGAGGCCGAGGGGGCCGCGGTGGTCCCGGTGTGCGCCGCCATCGAGGCCGAGATCGTCGAGCTCGAGGACGCGGAGCGGGACGAGTTTCTGAGGGACCTGGGGCTCGACGAGCCGGGCCTCAACCGGGTCGTGCGTGCCGGCTACCGGCTCCTCGGGCTCGAGACCTATTTCACCGCCGGCCCCAAGGAGGTGCGTGCCTGGACCATCCCGGCGGGTGCCCGGGCCCCCCAGGCGGCCGGGGTCATCCACTCGGACTTCGAGCGTGGATTCATCCGCGCCGAGGTGATCGGCTACGACGACTTCGTCGCCTGCAAGGGGGAGCAGGGGGCCAAGGAGGCGGGCAAGCTGCGTTCCGAGGGCAAGGACTACGTCGTCCGAGACGGGGACGTGATCCATTTCCGATTCAACGTCTGACCGTCGCGCCGGTCAGGAGCCAATTGACGCTCCTGCCGCGCCTCTATATTATTCCCAGTTCTTCTGGCTACGTAGCTCAGCTGGTTAGAGCACCGCACTCATAATGCGGGAGTCGGTGGTTCAAATCCACCCGTAGCCACCAGTCGAGAGCCGCACGCGCGTGAGACCAGAGAAAGAGCCGCCCCGGGCGGCTTTTCTTTTGTGCTGACCGGGACCGGAGAGCCACGGTTTCGGCTGGCCTCGCCCCGCGAGGGGCCGGGGGAGGCCGAGAAGGAGCTCCCCACGCATTGCGAGATGTCGCACGCGTCGGGCCCCTCGGTTAGCTCTGGCCCTGGTGTACAATCCCGCATCGGCTCTGAGCGTGAGAGCGGACCCGGCTCGCCCCCGCGGGCGGAGTGGAGCGTGGAGACAGCGTCCCGAAGCGAACCCTATCTGGCATCAATCGATGACCTCGATGCCCCGCCGCGACCAGGCGTGGAGACCACCGAGGCCGCCTCGCCGCCGCCCCGCCCAGGGGCAGGCCCCAAGGGCCCGGACGCCGGCCCTCCCCGGGCCTCCCGTCGGCGTCCCCGGTCCCCCTGGGGATGGTTTCAGCAGTTCCTCGTCACCGGGCTCTTCCTGCCGATCCAGCTGCTGACCTTTGGCCTGCTGGGGGCGGCGGTGTTCGTGAACGCCACCCTGCCCGACCTCCCGGACGTGGAAAAAGGGCTTCGCAGCGTGCAGCTCCAGGAGCCCCTGCGGGTCTACAGCGCCGACGGGGCCCTGATCGCCGAGTTCGGGGTCGAGCGGCGGACCCCGATCTCCTACGATCGCCTGCCTCCCCTGCTGATCAACGCCTTCCTCGCCACCGAGGACAGCCGCTTCTTCGAGCACGGCGGCATCGACGCGGTGGGAATGGGGCGCGCGCTGGTCAGCTACGCCTCGACGGGGATCAAGTCCCAGGGCGGCAGCACCATCACCATGCAGGTGACCCGAAACTTCTTCCTGTCGCCGGAAAAGACCTTCACGCGCAAGCTCGCGGAGGTGCTACTCGCCCTTCACGTGGAGAAGACCCTGACCAAGGAAGAGATCCTGGAGCTCTATCTCAACCAGATCTTCTTCGGGCACCGCTCCTACGGGATCGTCGCCGCGGCGGCCAATTACTACGGCAAGGACCTGTCCCAGCTCACGGTCGCCGAGATGGCCATGCTGGCCGGGCTGCCCAAGGCGCCGTCGTCCAACAACCCGATCTCGAACCCCGAGCGGGCCCTGGAGCGGCGCAACTACATCCTGGGCCGGATGCTGGAGCTGGGCTACATCGACCGGTCCCAGTACGAGGTGGCCGTCAATGCCCCCGACAACGCGCGTCTCCACGGGGTGGAGCCGGAGCTGGAGGCCGCCTACATCGCCGAGATGGCCCGCCAGGAGATCATCGAGCATTACGGGGCGGCGGCCGCGGCACAGGGGCTCAAGGTGACCACCACCATCGAGTCCTGGCTCCAGAACGCCGCCCAGGAGGCCGTCCGTAAGGCGTTGCGCCAGTATGAGCGGCGTCACGGCTACCGGGGGCCCGAGGCCCAGGTGGACCTGGCGGGCGCCTCGGAGGCCGACATGGATGCCTATCTGGAGGGCGTCGCCCGCATCCCCGAGCTCGAGCCCGGTCTCGTCACCAAGGCCACGACCCAGGAGGCCGAGGTCTATCTGGGCGGTGGGCGCAGACTCACCCTGGGGCTGGCCCAGATGAGCTGGGCCCGGGAGTTCCGTAACGCCAATTGGAAGGGGCCCGCGCCCCGGCGGGTCTCGGACGTGGTCTCCGCGGGGGACCTGATCCGCTTACGTCAGGACGACGAGGGCGAGTGGGAGCTCTCCTCCATTCCGGCCGTGACCGGCGCCCTGGTGGCCCTCTCCCCCCATGACGGCGCGGTGCGGGCCCTGGTGAGCGGATACTCCTTCAACGAGAGCAAGTTCAATCGGGCGGTGGACATGCGCCGTCAGCCGGGCTCCAGCTTCAAGCCCTTCATCTACGCGGCGGCCCTCAACGAGGGATGGACGCCGGCGAGCCTGCTCAAGGACCAAGCCGTCAGGCTCAGTCTGGGGGGCGGCAAGACCTGGAATCCCCAGAACTACGATCACAAGCAGATGGGGCCGATCCGGATGCGCAAGGCCCTGGCCCTGTCCCGGAACCTGGCCTCCATCAACCTGCTGAACAGCGTGGGTCTCGAGGACGCCCAGGCCTATATCCGGCGTTTCGGCTTCGAGCAGGACGCCCTGCCGTTGGGGCTGTCCATGGCCCTGGGCACGGGCGAGACCTCGCCCATGAAGATGGCCGAGGCCTATGCGGTTTTTGCCAACGGCGGCTATCACGTGCTGCCCCATTTCATCTCCCGCATCGACGGTGCCGACGGTCAGCCCGTCTTCGTCGCCGATCCGCCGCGCGCCTGCTCGGATTGCTGGTATCGGTACGGGGATTCGAAGCCCGCCCGGACCGCCGGGACGACGGATGAGGGTCTGGCGGAGCAGGTGATCGACCCCCGTATCTCCTACCAGATCACCTCCATGCTGCAGGACGTCATTCAGCGCGGGACCGGCACCCGGGCGAAGAGCCTCGGCCGTAGCGACATCGCCGGCAAGACCGGCACCACGAACGACGTGCGCGACTCCTGGTTCTGCGGCTATCAGGCGGAGCTGGTGGCGGTGTCCTGGATGGGCTTCGATGCCTTCCACAAGCTCGGACGGGGCGAGGAGGGGGGCCGCGCCGCCCTGAGCCTCTGGATCAGCTTCATGAAGGAGGCGCTCAAGGATCAGCCAGAGGCCCACCTGGAGATGCCCCCGGGCATGGTCCGGGTGCGGATCGATGGCAATCGCGGCACCATCACCAAGTCGAAGGGCGCCATGACCGAGGAGGTCATGGAGGAATACCAGCTGATGCTCCTGGGCCCGGAGCCCCAGTATGCGGAGGGCACGGGGACCAGGCGGAGCTCCAAGTCCAGGGCCAAGCCGACGACCGTGCGCTCGGCGCCCAAGGTGGTCGACGACCTCTTCTGATCAGCAGGTCGCGGGTGCCAGGCGAGGCTGGCGCTGCAGCTTCAGCAGGTCCTGACGCAGCTCGGTGAGCCGTTGCTCCAGGTGGGCCCGCTGCGTGTCGGTCAGGGTCTTGCCCAGACGGCTGAAGAGCTCCACGAGCCGCTCCTCCAGGCGATCCCCCGCCCGCTCCAGCTCGGGCGGGAGGTCCCGGTAGTCCACGAGCCAGGCCGTCATGAAGTCCTCCAGGCGCTTCGCCGTGGCCCCGGACTCGAGCAGGGCGATCAACTCGGCGCGCTTCCGGGTGCGGTAGGCGAGCACGGCCTCGCGGCTGTCGGGCATGCGCCGCGTCAGCTCCTCCACCAGGGCCTTCTGGTCCGCTCCCAGTGGCCCGGTCCAGTCCTCGATGGAGCGCGCGTAGCGGATGGCCCGTCGGCGCAGCTCCCGCTCCCGTCCCCCGTCCTTGAAATCATCCTCGTCTTCCGCCAGGTCCCGGGCGAATCGCCGCTTCAGCGCCTGGACCTGGGCCGGTTTCAGGTCCGCCAGCAAGGGAACGGCGAGCGTGATGGCGAGCCGCGCATGGCGCTGATAGAGCTCGCGGATGCTGTCCACCAGACAGGTGGCGTCCGCGGTCTGGAAACCGGCCCGACTGGCTTGCAGGGCGCGATCGAAGAACGCCGCCAGATAGGGGAGCTCCTCCCGGCGGTGGACGGCCAGCACCCGCTGGAGCTCGGGCTCCCACCGGTCGCGCTGGTCCCGGTCGAGACCCAGATAGCCGTCCGCGTAGCTTGCGAGCAGCAGATCCGCCGATCCGTAGGCGAGCCTGACCCGGCTGCAGCCGGACAGCACCAGGACGACGGCGAGCAGCAGGGCCGTGGTCAGCACGAGGGCAGACAGGCGGCGGCGGGAGCGGGGTGGATAGGGTGTCATCTCGAGGGTTGATCGCGGGCAAATGTGCCAGATCTTGACGCCCAGGGCGCCGCGGACTGGTCGATGGTGGCTTGTTAGGGGTGTGACAATGATGGGCGTCGAGGGTTTACTCCGCCGTTTCCCAAAACCGGGGCGCGTCGAATGGATCGGTGTCCGCCCGGCCCGCCGGGAGCCGCTGGCCCTGCCCGCGGAGGTCCGGGCGGTGGAGGGGGACGGACTTGCCGGTGACCATTATGGGGGCGGGAGCGGCGCCCGGGGCGTCACCCTGGTCCAGGCGGAGCATCTCGCCGTGGTCGCCGCCTTGATGGGCCTGGAGGCCCTGGACCCCGGGCGGCTGCGCCGGAATCTGGTGATCTCCGGGATCAATCTCTCCGCCCTCAAGGGATGCCGCTTTCAGGTGGGGGAGGCCGTGCTGGAAGGGACCGGGCCCTGTCACCCCTGCTCCCGCATGGAGGAGGCGCTCGGATTCGGGGGCCTCACTGCCATGCGCGGACACGGCGGGCTCAACGCACGGGTCCTGCGCGGCGGTCGGATCCGCCTCGGTGATGACGTCAGCTTTCTGGACGAGGGGGATCCGCCTCCGTGCGACCTGCCCTGATCCTCCTTCTGCTCCTCCCGCTACTCGCCTGGGGCAACCCGGTCAGCACGGAGCAGGTGACCGCGCGGCTCGTAGCGGAGCGAGCGGCGGCGGCCCCCGGAGACACCGCCGAGCTGCTCCTGGTGCTGGACATCCGCCCCGGCTGGCACACCTACTGGCGCAACCCCGGGGACTCGGGCGAGGCGCCGCGGATCGACTGGACGCTCCCGGCTGGGGTCGAGGCGGGACCGCTGCGGTTCCCGACCCCCGAGCTGATCCGGGTGGGGCCCCTGGCCAACTTCGGCTACTTGGGTCGGGCCCTGCACCCGGTGTCGCTGCGGGTACCCGCTGGATGGCCGGTGGGGGAGCCCATCCGGGCCCGGGCCGAGGCCCATTGGCTGGTGTGCGAGGAGCACTGCATCCCGGAGTCGGCGGTGCTGGAGCTGAGCCTCCCCGTGGCGGAGCGACCCGGGGCAACCGATCCCGCCGTCGCCGGACTCTTCGCCGAGGCACGCGAGGGTCTTCCCCGGGGCTCCATCCCGGACGCCCTGCTGCGCGTGACCCCCGAGGGGGCGCGCCTCGAGGTCCCGTTGGACGACGCCATCCCGCCCCCGGTCGCCGTGCGCTATTTTCCGTCGAGCTGGGGCCTGATCGAGCACGCGGCCGAGCAGCCCTGGCGCCTGGTCAGCGGTGAGGGTGGGGACCGGATCCAGGTGGACCTGACCCCCGACGCCGGGCTCGCTTCTATTGACCCGGGCGGGCTCCTGAGCCTCCGGGGTCCCGACGTTGTCACGCGCTCCTATGAGCTGGCCCCAGGCCGAGTCGCCGAGCGGGCCTCGGGGCGGGAGGGCGCATCGAGCCTGGGCCTGCCGCTGGCCCTCGGCTTCGCCTTTCTCGGCGGCCTGATCCTCAACCTGATGCCCTGCGTCTTCCCGGTGCTGGCCATCAAGGCGATGGGCCTCGCGGGTCAAGGGGCGCTCGCCAGCCGGGACCGGGCGTTCCACGGACTCTCCTACACCGTGGGGGTCCTGGTCTTCTTCGGGCTCCTCGGGGGGCTGCTGCTGGCGCTCCGGGCCGGCGGTGCCGCCCTGGGCTGGGGATTCCAGCTCCAGTACCCGCCCTTCGTGGCGGCGATGGCCTATCTGTTCCTGGTCCTGGGTCTGGCCCTGTCC
>JBAPYD010000631.1:0-1745 GCA_049284555.1 Chromatiaceae bacterium
TCGACCCGGATGCAGGGATCCCCTTCCCGGTCGGACTCACTCATCGTCTTTCCTCCACGCTGATCAGCGGCTCGCTGATCCAGGTGCCCCTGCAGCGCGGGCACTTGCCCGGCTTGTGCAGCTTCTCGGAGTGAAACCGGAAACCGCACTTGCGGCAGCGCGCGGGCTCGATCACCGGACAGAGCGGACTGCCGCGGAGCGTGCGGAACAGGTGCTGCAGGTCATCCTCCAGGTCCCGCGGCTCGGCCTCGACCAGCAGCGACAGCTCGTACAGCGTGATCGGCCGGACTTGAAGCATTTCGATCAGGTCCTTGCGAAACATGGGTGCTCCCCGCGCCGATGTGTGCCCCGATCAGGATCGGGCCGAGGCCACCGCCGGATGCCTCACCCAACAAGTCTAGAAGACCACACCAGAGGCTTGGTCGACCCATGACCTACACCCCGGCCGACCTGGAGGCGCTGCAACAGGCGCTAATCAGCGGCGAGCAGCGCGTGAGCTTCGGCGACAAGACCGTCAAGCGCCGGTCGGTGGCGGACCTGCAGGCGGCCATCCGCACCGTGGCCGCCGCCCTCGCTCGGGATCAAGGCACGGCACCGGCCCGCCAGATCCGCGTCACCACCAGCAAGGGGTTCTGAATGGCCTGGTTCGCGAAGCTGCGCAGCCTCATCGGCGAGGGGCCCATCCACGAGGCGGCTGGACGGGGGAGGCGTTCCTTGGCCTGGCTCCCGTCCAACCCGGGGGCGGTGGCGGCGCTTGCGGCCACCCACACGGAACTGCGCACCAAGAGCCGGGACCTGGTGCGGCGCAATGCCTGGGCCCAGGCCGGCATCGAGGACTTCGTCGCCAACGCGCCGTGGGCACCGGGATCAAGCCCCAAGGCCTTCTATGGACGAGCGTTTCAAGGCATCCGTCCAGGCCCTGTGGCGGGATTGGTGCGAAGAAGCCGATGCGGCGGGACTCACGGATTTCTATGGCCTGCAGGCCCTGGCCTGCCGGGCCATGCTCGAAGGGGGTGAGAGCCTGATCCGGCTACGTCCCCGCCGGCCCGGCCGCCGCCCGACTCCACCGTGTGCCCCCAAGCCGGCCCTCGCTCCTTCTGCCCCGTGTTGCGAGGCGTTTTCTTGGGAGCGATACGGCACTTCTGGCTGCTGCGCTGCCGAATCCCGAGCGATACCGTCTTGATGCTCCCTTGGCGTACATGCACCAACGCGCCACTTGGATAAGAAGCCAAATGCAGCAACAGGGTGCGGGGTATCTGGAGGGGCTCTGAGCGCCGGACGGCCGGCCAAGCGGACCACGTTATTTCTCTGGAGCGGCTGCTGAGCCGAGGGCTGCGCGGACCGATACGCACAGTGCTGCCCGCGGGAGCTGCAGGATGGCGTCCTCTCAGAACGGCCGGGACTTGCTCCCGAACCGAATCATGCCAGCGGCAGGTCAACGCGCTTAGCCGCCGCTGGAAGTCCGGCTCAGGGGTGTCCGGAACACGCGCTTTGCGGACGCTGGCGGTCACGCTCGGCATAGGCCGGTTACGACCCAAAGCGGTCCTCAATCGATCGCTTGCCGAGGGTGTCCGAATACTTTACTCCCCGGGCAGGATACCATTTCCACAGCCGTTATCCGTAGCAAGGAGTCATTGCTCTTCACCTGGATTGCAGAGTAGCGCACTGTGCGCGAGAACAAAGGGGTTAACCGCTTGGTCCGGTCCTAACAAGCTAATACGGATCGCCTGATACATGGCAACATC
>JBAPYD010000632.1:0-3935 GCA_049284555.1 Chromatiaceae bacterium
CCGTGACCTCCAGCGTTACCTTCGTCCCCGACCGTCTGAGCACCTTCGCCACGCCGCCACCTTCTCACACCGTTACGGAAGGTTACAGGATACTTCTCGAAACGACATCATGTCGAGGCCGCACCCAGCGTATAAGCCGACCCGACGATCGACTGGGCCCCGAAAGTCTGCGTGAGATCGTGGAGCTTTTCGGCCTGCCACTCGTCGCCTGCCGTTTGCACCTGGCGCAACCCTGGACGTGGCGACTGCGGATACGGCATCTGGAGCTGCGCGCGCTTCTGCGCGTAGTCGTTGTTGTCGGGGTAGAGGTTGAATGCCAACTGCCGAAGACAGTTCGTCCTGATGAACTGGCTCAGCGAGTGCTTGCCCACCACAGGTTCAGTACGGTTCGGCATTCGGTCTCCGATCAGCCTTGGACGACGTCTTCGAGTGCGGCGCGAAGGCGGATGCCGGCGTTCGTTGCGGGGCCGTAGAGGCCCAGACTTGCGCCAACGAGCGAGGCGCGAAACAGGTTGGCGAAATCGGCGTCGTTGAACGGAAGCCGATCCTGGCGGCGGAACCGATCGCGCCAGCGACGCGCGTTGGCGCGCGCTGCATCGATCTGCTGTTTGCTCAGGTTCTCGGTCGGAGTCGTGGTCGGGAGCTTGCGAAACACGAGGACCGCGTCCCAGAGGCTGGTCCCGTCGTGTGTGTGCAGCCCGGTCCCGGCCTCGCCGGGCATCGGCAGCACCTGCACGAGCTTCAGTCCACTGCGCGCGAGCGCCTTAGCCATCGCGAGCCAGCCTTCGGGCGTGCTGTGCCGGAACGTGAACGCGAGGAGCCCTTGGGGTTTGAGGACGCGACGGACTTCGCCGAAGGCCTCGCCCAGGTTCGCGGCGAACTCCTCGATGCTCTCCTCGTTGTTACGGCATGCGCGGAGCGCCCGCTTAACGAGCGCGCGGCGCTTCGCCGCCTCGGGCACGAGCCCCATGTGCTCGAGCCAAGGCTGGAAAAAGTCCGACAGCTCCGAGTAGCTGATGTTGTCAAAGTACGGGGGGTCGGTGAGGACCAGGTCGACGGAGTTCGACTCGACGTCAGTGAGCTCGCGCGCGTTGCCGCTGAACACCCTGGGCGCGATGGCCGGTGCCACAGCCTCGACGTCGCGGAAGCCCCCCCGGCGCGCGGGCTCCTTCGGTGCCCTAGCAAACGCTGACGCACGCAGCACTTGGCGAACAGCGTTCGGGAAGGTGCCGCGCCCCGTGCCCTCGAGCCACGGGTTCAGCTCGACTGGGCGGGGCACGTGCCGGAACGCCCTGATGCTGAAGAGTGGCGTGAGGCGGCGCCAGCCAGCGGCGTACGACGTGAGCATACAGTTCGTCGTGAGGTGGTTGCTGAACGCTAGCCCGATGGCGCGGCGCTGGTCTTCGGGTAGTTTCTTGATTTCACGTGCAAGGCGACCGAGGTGCAGGAGCTGGCGGTCGTTGAAGAGCTGGGACCACTGGCGGTAGCCGTAGTCCGTGAGGCGTGTGTCCGAGCGGTGCTTCTCCTCGATGTCGTGGCGAGGCAGGAACTCTGGGTCAGCCTCAATTTCCTGTCGAAGCGCCTTGGTGGCCTGCGCGGCGGCCGCTTGATGAGCGGCGGTGGCCTTTAGGAAAACGCGCTCCTTCAACGGCACGGAACGACCCGTTGTGCGCGGGGTCGCCTCGATCGCGAACAGGCGCCAAGTCGGCGGCGCCTCGGTCTCGCGTCCCAGCCTGATGAGGGGAGTGCGTTGACCGCAATGCGGGCAGGTGTATCTGCCGTTCTGCACCGGCGCCGAGTCGAGCGCCGTCTTCGTTTTGCATGACGCGCAGGTGAAACTCCGCTGATTCGCCTTCAACTCGTGGGGCGCGTGGCACCTTCGGCAGAATGCCCACCGCCCGTGGCCAGCCTCCTGGGCGAGCACGTAGTTCGGATGGGCCTCGCCGACCTTCTCGCACGAGGGGCACTCGACAACCTGTACCCAGAAGTAGTGAACGGCGGTGAGCTGTTTTCCGTCGGGAGCCTTCACGGCGTAGAAGGGCGCGAGCGTTCTCCCGGCGCGTTCCTGCAGCTTGCGTAGCGTGGGCAATAGGTCGTCGAGTGCCGCTGCGGTCACCTCAGCCGTCGTGACTGCGCAGGCGATGGGGTCCACATCAATCCCGATGGCGGATGCGCCGAGACGTACTGCCTCCACGACCGACGTGCCGCCGCCGACGAAGGGGTCGAGGACCGTAAGTCCTTGGAGGTTCGCGGTCTCGTAGTACTCCTTCCAGAAATCGGCGGTCGGCGGCGATACCGCCCCGACGAGCACCGCGCGGACCGAACACCCGAGGCGACGCGCGAACCATTTGTGGATCTGGTAGATGGGCCGCGGACGCCTGCCTTCCCGAGCAGCGAAGGCTGCTAATGCCGAGTACGGGAGGGCTCCCGCTTCAAGCATCGTTTGGCTGGGAATGGTCGCTGTAGGACGTGCCTCCGTCATAATTCCAGCGTAACGAAAGTCAAGGACTACAGTACCGCTCGTCAATGGAGTCTACCTCCGCCGTAGGGGCGGCGGTTAACCCGCACAGTCCCGGACGCGCCACTTTTTCCGCATCCGGTTCTTCGGCAGCTGAGAAGACTTGCGTCTTCTCTGGCGCCAGGGCGACCTGGTCTATCGCCGATGAACAACACAGTTGCGGGATCTTCCTGAAACTGAGTGAAGTGAACGCGCCTGGGCCACTGGTCTCACCGAATCCAACAATAGGCTCGTCGACTGCTTCGGATAGAGGTCGCCAAATCCAGAAATAGCCTCTGGGACTTTCCGCTTGGCTGTCGCCAAATCCAGAAATAGCTGTCCAATCGGCGACAAATCCTGAAATAGCCGACGCCGGTCCAGTTTTAACCTGCAAAAATCCAGACGTGAGAGCTTCCCTACGTCATTGCGGCGCTCCCGGGATCAGTCCCAACTCAGCGCCCCCCCAGTCTGATACTCGGTTACCCGCGTCTCGAAGAAGTTCTTCTCCTTCTTGAGATCCAGCACCTCGGACATCCAGGGGAAGGGGTTGGTGGCGCCCGGGTACTGCTCGGGCAGGCCGATCTGGGCGCAGCGGCGGTTGGCGATGAACTGGAGGTATTCCTCGAACATGGGCGCGTTGAGGCCGAGCACACCGCGGGGCATGGTGTCGTGGGCGTATTGGGACTCCAGGGCCACCGCGTCGCGGATCATGGTCACGAGCTCCTGCTTGAAGGCTTCGGTCCACAGGTGGGGGTTCTCGATCTTGATCTGGTTGATGACGTCGATGCCGAAGTTCATGTGCATGGACTCATCGCGCAGGATGTACTGGAACTGCTCGGCGGTGCCGGTCATCTTGTTGCGCCGGCCCATGGAGAGGACCTGCACGAAGCCCACGTAGAAGAAGATCCCCTCGAAGATGATGTAGAAGGCCACCAGCTCGCGCAGCAGCTTCTGGTCGTTCTCCGGGGTGCCGGTGTGGAAGTGGGGGTCGGCCAGGTACTGGGTGTAGGGCAGGGCCCACTCGGCCTTGCGGGCCACTGCCGGGACCTCCCGGTACATGTTGAAGATCTCGCCCTCGTCCAGGCCCAGGCTCTCGATCACGTACTGGTAGGCGTGGGTGTGCAGGGCCTCCTCGAAGGCCTGGCGCAGCAGGTACTGACGGCACTCTGGGTTGGTGATATGGCGGTAGACGGCCAGCACCAGGTTGTTCGCCACCAGGGAGTCGGCGGTGGAGAAGAAGCCGAGGTTGCGCTTGATGATGGAGCGCTCGTCCTCGGTGAGCCCATTGGGGTCCTTCCAGAGGGCGACGTCCGCGCTCATGTTGATCTCCTGCGGCATCCAGTGGTTGGCGCAGGCGTCGAGGTATTTCTGCCAGGCCCAGTCGTACTTGAAGGGCACGAGCTGGTTGAGGTCGGCGCGGCAGTTGATGATCTTCTTG
>JBAPYD010000633.1:0-1942 GCA_049284555.1 Chromatiaceae bacterium
GTCGGATCCTCTTGAGTGACCTTGCCCAGCACCTCGAAGAGCTTCTCCTCCTCTGTCCCCGTTGCAGGCTCGATGGCGAGGCCGAGGACGGGGGCCCGGGCCTCGATCCGCTCCAGCGCGAGGACGTGACCCGGGGTGCACAGGGTGTCACCGGTGGTCGCGAAGCGCAGACCGGCGAGCAGGACGATCTGACCCGCCTGGGCCTGGTCCGCCTTGGTCTTGCGTCCGGCGTCGACCTCGAAGAGACGGGCCACCTGCTCCCGCCGGACCTGGCCTTCCGCCCCGAGGAGCTCGATCGGGTCACCGGCCCGGAGCTTGCCGCGGTAGATGCGGGCGAAGACATGCCGGCGTCCGTCCCAGAGCTGCACCTTGAACGCCAGTGCCACCAAGGGGCCGTCTCCCCCCATCACGACCTCCTCGGTCTCCCCGTCCGGGCGTCGGCCCAAAGCCGCCGGCCTGTCCAGGGGCGCCGGGAGGAAGTCCACGATGCCATCGAGCAGGGGCTGAACGCCGATATTGCGCAAGGCGCTGCCCCCAAAACAGGGGAAGAGCCGCCCCGCGAGGGTGCCTCGTCGGATGGCGGCCCTCAGGCTCGCGGGCTCGGGGGTCCCGCCGCCCAGTACCTGGTCCGCGAGGGACTCGTCCCACTCCGCCGCCGCCAGGGCGAGCGCCTCCCGGTCGTCCGCGAGCTGGCCCCATAGATCCGGGGGGCAGGGCTCGACCTCCAGCCGTTCGCCTTGCTCACCCCGGAAACGAATCAGGGTTCCGTCGATCAAATGAACGACGCCGTCGCCTGGAGCCTCGTGCGCGGGCAATGGCACGGTGATCGGCACGGGCTCGGCCCGCAGACGGCGCCTGATGGCGGCGAGGGCGCGTCGGAATTCGGCGCCTGGGCGGTCCATCTTGTTGATAAAAAAGAGCGCGGGAAGGTTGAAGTGAGCACGCTGACGCCACACGGTCTCGGTCTGGGGCTCGACCCCGCGGACCGCATCCAGCACCAGGACGCAGCCATCCTGGATGCGCATGGCGCGCTCCACCTCGATGGAGAAGTCCACGTGGCCCGGTGTATCCACGACCTGGATCAGGTGATCGCGCCAGGGGGCCTTGGTGACCGCGGAGGTGATGGTGATGCCGTGACGCTGCTCCTCCGCGAGATAGTCCATGTGTGCGGCCCCATCATGGACCTCGCCGATCTTGTAGGACGCCCCGGTGTAGAAAAGGATGCGCTCAGTCAGGGTGGTCTTGCCGGCATCCACGTGGGCCGCGACCCCGATGGTGCGGACATGCGACAATGGGTCCGACTTTTTCATTGACTTTCAAACAACACGGGTAACTGCGATGAGGGTAGCTGAGAAGACCTTTCCGGGCGCTGGGCAGGGCCCGCGCCAGCTGAACGGGGTGACCTGCGCGTTGTCCCTGGTCCTCGCCCTGGGGCTCGGGGCCCCGGGCGCGACGCGGGCCGAGACCTTCCGGCTGGCCCAACCGGGCGATAGCGTGATCGGCTCGCCCTTCTATGTAAAGACGCGGCAGAAGGACACCCTGCTGGATTTCGCGCGCCAGAACAACCAGGGCTACGAGGACATGAGCAGCGCCAATCCTAAGGTCGACATGTGGCTGCCGGGCGAGGGTTCCGAGGCGCTGATCCCCAGCTTCTGGGTGCTCCCCAACGCCAGCCGCACCGGCATCGTGCTGAATCGGGCGGAGAAGCGGCTCTACTTTTTTCCGCCGGACGACCCGGGTCGGGTCGACACCTACGCCATCAGTGTCGGTAAGGATGGCTGGGAGACGCCGTTGGGCACCTACTCCATCATCGAGAAGAAGAAGGACCCGACCTGGAACCCCCCGGAGTCCATTCGCCAGGCCCACGCGGAATATGGCGACATTCTACCCCCGGTGGTCCCGGCGGGACCGGACAACCCACTCGGTGAGTATGCCATGCGTC
>JBAPYD010000634.1:0-2541 GCA_049284555.1 Chromatiaceae bacterium
GTGCCGACCAGGGCGTCAACCGCGTCCAGACCCATCAGGTGGGCGAACCGGTGGTCGGGGACCCCGGTGCGTGCCGCGAGCAGGTCGGCCGCCGGATACATGGAGGGGCCGATCACCAGCGTGGCCGCCGCGTCCCCCAGGGTCGCAAGCTCGCCGACCAGGGCGCCGCCGACGGTCAGCGGGCTGAACTCCTGATCGGTCAGATGACCGTCGAGCGAGTCCGACAGGTCCGGCAGGACCACCGGGCGCAGCCCGAAGAGCTCGATCAGGTCCTTCAGGTGCTCCAGGTCCCCGGGGGTGAGATGGGAGCCGGCGATGACGTTCACCTGGCGCTGGCGCCGCCCGGGCCTGGTCCCCGCGACCGCCGCCTCCGGCACCAGCTCGTCGATCACCGCGCGGGTGGCGAGTGCGAAGCCGGACTCCATGCAGCCCGTGAAGTCCGGCGTGGAAACGGGCACGATGGGGATGGAGTCGAACTGGGGATGGGTGGCCCTGAAGGTCTTCACCGCCATGCGGATGTCCGACCCCTGGGTCTCGGCCAGTCCCGTGGTGGGGAGCCCGATGAGGTCCGGGGCGTTCTTCTCGCACAGGACCCGCAGTCCCTCCACCACGTTGTCACCCGACCCCATGATGGCGCTCACCTGATCCATGGCCGTGGTCTGCAGCGGGATCGGCTCCCGGAAGTGGCGCACGAAGAAGACCTTGCCGAAGGCCGTGCACCCCTGGGAGCCGTGCAGCATCGGGATGGCGCGGCGGAAGCCCAGGAAGGCGAGGGCGGCCCCGATGGTGGCGCTGGCCTTCAGCGGGCTGACCGACAGGGCCTTGCTGCGCTTGAGGATCTCAGGGCGACTCTGACGCGACGTCGCCGGGACGCGACTTCCGACGCCTCCCTCTCCCTCTGGGAGAGGGCCGGGGTGAGGGCAACTCTGGCTCATCCAAGGCGAAGCCCCCCGTACCGCCGCCCAAACCGGGCTCTCGATGGTGAGGCAAAGCTGCCGGGCCAGCTCCAGCATGCCGGTGTAGCCCTCGTAGCCGAAGTCCCGCTCCTGGTTGATGTCCAGAAAGGGGATGCGGGCCTTCAGCGCCGTGTACATGTTCCGGCCCCCGGCGATCAGCACATCGACCCCATGGTCGCGGACGATCTGGATCAGGGCCCTGGGGTTGCCGTCCTCGATCATCAGGGCGTCCTCGCCCATCAGCTCGCGGATGCGGGCCTTGTCCTCCT
Organism: Chromatiaceae bacterium; assembly: GCA_049284555.1. Classification (GTDB taxonomy): domain Bacteria; phylum Pseudomonadota; class Gammaproteobacteria; order Chromatiales; family Chromatiaceae; genus Thiodictyon. Next base: position 1,226 of record JBAPYD010000634.1, read on the forward strand.
CCGTGGACTTCTTGGTGCCGGTGGCGACCACCGTCATCCCGAGATCCTGCAGGGCGGAGATGATGGACCAGGACTTCACGCCCCCGGTGTAGAGCAGGACCTTGCGGCCCCGAAGGCGCTCCCTCCAGGGCTCGAGCCTGGCATGGATGGCCGCCTCCTCCCGGGCGATGAGGGCCTCGGTGCGCTCGGTCAGGTGCGGGTCGTCGATGAGGCGGGCGAAGTCGCGCAGGGCCCGGGAGACGTCCGCGACCCCATAGAAGCTCCCCTCGAACCAGGGGGTGCCGAAGGACTCCTGGAGCTTTCTCGCCACATTCACCATGGCCTTGGAGCAGACCATCATGTTGACCTCCGAGCGGTGCATGGTCTGCACCTCCCGGAAGCGGGCGTCTCCAGACAGGGTGCAGAGCACCCGCAGGCCCAGCTCGTCGAGCAGCGGCAGCACGTGCCACAGCTCCCCGGCGATGTTGTACTCGCCCACCAGGCAGACGTCGTGGACCTTGAAGCCGTCCCTTTCGATCCCCGCCGGAACGGGGTCCGGCTCCCGGGAGCCGCACACGTACTTCACCATGGCCTCGCCGGCGATGCGGTTGCCGAGGTTCTTGGTCCCGTAGAAGCCCGCGGCATCGACGGGGACCACGGGGGTCCCCAAGCGGGCCGTGGCCTCCTTGCAGACGGCCTCGATGTCGTCTCCGATCAGGGCCGGGATGCAGGTGTTGTAGACGAAGACGGCCTTGGGGGCATAGGAGTCGATGGCCTGCTTGATGGAATGGAACAGCCGCTTCTCACCGCGGCCCATCACCACGTCCTGCTCGGTGAGGTCCGTGTCATCCCGATCTTGTAGAGGGTCGGTCCCGAGGAACGGGTGCCCCGGTTGTCCCAGGAGCTGCCCGCGCAGGCGATGGAGCCGTGGACGATGTGGGCCACGTCCGCGATGGGCAGGAGCGCGATCTGGGCCCCGTCGAAGGCGCAGCCACCCGCCGTGGCGCCCGGCTTGGGCTTGGCGCAGCCGGACTTCTCCTTCTTGTTGTGGGCGCAGGCCGGCTCGTCGAGGAGGGCGGCGATGTCTTTCTGCTTCATGGCGGGTCCCGAATGGCTTTGGAAGTCGTGAAGCAGCTGGTGTGCCAGCTCCTAACCGACTGATCGACAGAGGCAAGTCCGGGCCAGGGCCGTGTCGGGAATCCGACAAGACCCGGGTTTTGGAGGGACATCGACAGACGGCGCACACCGCCGCCGGATCGGGCGCCACGGGGACGGGCGCCACCGCCTAGAGCGCACCGACGCGAAGGCGGCCGCCGAAAGCAGGCGAGGGCCCCGCC
>JBAPYD010000635.1:0-16971 GCA_049284555.1 Chromatiaceae bacterium
ATCCAGGAGCGCTGCCAGCGGGAGGGGGAGTGGGTCCTGGTACCGGCCAACGGGGTCAGCGCCGGGGCCAATATCCGGCGTGCGGGCGAAGACGTCCGAGCGGGCGTCGAGGCGATCCCCGCCGGCACCCGCCTCGCCCCCCAGCACCTCGGACTTGCCGCGGCAGTGGGTGCCGCCGAACTGCGTGTCTATCGTCGGCTTCGGGTGGCCCTCTTCTCGAGTGGGGACGAGCTCGCCCTGCCCGGGCAACCGCTGGACCCGGGGCAGATCTACGACTCGAACCGCTTCACGCTCCTCGGGCTGCTCAAGGGGCTTGGCTGCGCGTGCATCGACCTGGGGCAGGTACCAGACACCCTGGCGGCCACTCTGGAGGCCCTGGAGCGGGGCGCCCAATCGACGGACCTCGTCCTGGCAAGCGGTGGGGTCTCGGTCGGCGAGGAGGACCACGTGAGGCCCGCGGTCGAGCGGCTGGGGCACCTGGACATCTGGACTATCGCCATCCGCCCCGGCAAGCCCCTGGCGTTCGGACATATCGGCGGGACCCCCTTCCTCGGCAGCCCAGGCAATCCGGTGTCCCTGTTCGCGACCTTTTGCCTCTTCGCCCGGCCTTTCATCCTGCGACGGCAGGGGGTCGCCGGTGACCTGACCCCGCGCAGTCTCAAGGTCCGCGCCGGGTTCGAGTTGCAGCGACCGGACCGCAGACGGGAATACCTGCGCGCACGCCTGGCGCCGGGACCCGGGGGGGAGACCGAGGCGGTGGTCCACCACTCCCGCTCATCCGGCGTCCTGTCCTCCGTGACCTGGGCAGAGGGCTTCCTGGAGATCCCGGAGGGCCAGATGGTCCACCGGGGCGACCTCGTGGACTTCATTCCATTCGACGCCCTGCTCCACTGAAGCCACGCCACCGGCGGACTTGCGACCCCGGGAAACCCCGCTTAGTCTCCCGGACGCGCGCCCAGTCACCACGACAGACGACCCGAGCGTCCATGATCGAGATCCTCTACTTCGCCCGACTGCGCGAGCGGCTCGGGCGCGCCCGCGAGCGCATCGCGCTTCCCACGGGGGTGGCGACGGCCGGCGACCTGGTCGCCCACCTACGGGGCCGAGGCGACCCCTGGGCAGCGTCCCTGGGAGCGGGGGAGATGGTGCTCATCGCGGTCAACCAGGAGATGGCAAGACCCGAGACCCCCGTAAAGGACGGGGACGAGGTGGCCCTGTTCCCGCCCGTGACCGGCGGCTAGTCCCCAACGGCACCTCCCCCAGGGCCGCGAATCCCAGACCTGGGACGGGCTTTCGCGAGGACCTTCACGACATTGCCCGCGCCCGATGGGTTATCTGTTGCGGCACGCCCGCGGCAGCGGCCGATGCGGGGCCAGGGGGCGCCGCCGCAATAGGGGGGGGCAAGACGGCGTGACCTACAGCGACATCCCGCGGCTGCTGAGCATGGCCCTGGTATGGCTGGTCCTCCTGGCCTGGTACTTCCTCGCGGGGCACGGCGGTTGTCTGGCCGTCATCGCCCTGGTCGCCCTGTTCACGTCTCTCCTTACGCTGTCCACGACCGAGATCGCCCTCGCCAAGCGTCAGACCTTCATCGACGCCTGTATCGAGCCCCGCGGGTCCCTCGGCCGACTGCTGCGACGCCGCCACCTCCTCGTCACGGCTCAAGCGGCCAAGTCCCTGGTGCTCGCGCTCTTCCTGGTGGCCAGCGCCCCGACCTACGTCCCACGCCAATGGTCCCTGATGTTCGCCATGGTCCTGCTGGCGGGACTGCTCCTGCCACGCTTCTACGGGGCCTTCGCGGGCCAGGTCCGAGAGCGCTACAGGTACGTGACCGCCCGCCGCTGGACCTTGTGGAGCACCGTGCTCCTGCTCTGGGTCGAGTCCCTGATCGTCCTCGGCTTCTCGGGCAGCGAGAATTTCATGGGGCTGCGCTGGCAGGAGGTCATCGGCTACGCGGCCCGGGAGCCCGGTATCCGGTGCGCCCTGTTGGCCCAGGCGTCCTCCGTGCTATCGGCGATGGACTCCCTGGGCTTCTGGTCGGTCCAGAATCTTCACCGAAGCCTGGCAGACCTGCCCCAGGCCCTTGCGGCGGGGCTCGGGCTCGTGGCCGCCGTCGCACTGGACTTCCTGCGCGCCTATGTCTTTGGCCTGGCACTCATCGCGGCGGTGGCGAGACCCTGGGCACTCTGGGAGGCCGGCAGGGGCGAGCCCGAGCCGGAAAGCACGGGCGAAGGAGCCGGACACGGCGCCGTCAGGCGCTTTCCGTCGGCCCCATACCCCAACAGTAACCACGCCGGGGGTCCCGGGTCTCCGGGCCCGGGCGGATCCTCTGGATAGCCGGCACTGAGCCGTTCGCCGTCCAAGGGAACGACCAGACCCACGGCAATACAACCTGTCCGATTCCATCGTGGTCATGTCTCAAGCAGTGGAGCTTCCCGAACCGGCAGCGAATGCGCAGGATCTTCGCACCGCCCTGGAGCAGATGCGCCGGGAGGCGGAGCGCGAGATCACCCGCCTCAACCGCAAGCTCTCGGACCGGGAGCACGCGACCGAGACCCGCATGGTCTCCGCCACGGAGAGCGTCGCCCTGCAGCAGGAGCTCACGACCCTGCGGCGGGCCCTCGGCCAGAAGGAGCAGGCGCTCGACCGGATCACCGAGGAATGCCGACGCCTCGAGGATCAGCTCGAGGATCAGTATCGAGTCTTCGATGACCTGAGGCAGGACGCGGAGCGCAGGGAGGGCTCTCTCCAGGAGGCCCGCCAAGAGGTGCTGCGGCTGCGGCAGCAGCTGGCCACGATCCAGGACCAATCCATTGATCTCAGCGGGCCAGCCAGCAGGGCCCTGGAGCGGACTCCCGACACCGCCACCAGCCAGTCTCCGACGGCTCAGAGGGGGAGCGCCAGGGCCGCGCCGTCTATCAGGGGTTTTGCCGTGGGCGTCCTCTTCGCCCTCGTGGTCGCAGCCGCGCTCTGGATGTCAACGGGCGGGGGGCTGCCCTGGAGCCGAGATCGGCATCCCGAGCCCGTGGCCCAGCCCAGTGAGGGGGAGGACCCGCCGCAAGACGCGGCGCGGGCCGAGGATGAGGCGTCAGCTTCGGTCGACGCTGCTCCCGACGAGGCCCCCACGCCCCCCCTCTCCCGGACGGGCACGCCGCCCGAGCCACCCCCAACCGTGCGGGACCAGCTCCGCGGCGGCCCATCAGGGCCCACCCTGTCGATGCTGCCGGCCGGCGCCTTTCGCATGGGTCGCAACACCCTCTCGGGAGACGATACCGGACCGGAGCGCGATGTCCAGGTCGGGGCCTTCTGGATGGGTGTCCAAGAGGTCACCTACGCGCAGTACGATCGCTTCGCCCGCGCCACCGGACGGCGCCTTCCCGGCGACTTCGGCTGGGGTCGCGGCGATCGGCCCGTGGTGGGTGTCTCCTGGGACGACGCCCAGGCCTATGTGGACTGGCTGTCCCATCAGACCGGAGGGCGTTATCGGCTGCCCAGCGAGGCAGAGTGGGAGTATGCTGCCAGGGCCGGCGGTCGCGGATCCTACTGGTGGGGCTTCGGCCTGGAGTCGGGACGTGCCGCCTGCTTCGACTGCGGGAGCCCGTGGGACAACAAGTCCACCGCCCCGGTCGGGAGCTTCCCCCCGAGTCCCTACGGACTCTCCGACACGGCCGGCAACGTGATGGAATGGGTCGCGGATTGCTACCATCCGAGCTACGAGGGGGCCCCGGCGGATGGGCGAGCCCGCGCGGATGGGGACTGCCGCCTGCGAATCGCGCGCGGGGGCGCCTTCAACAAGCCCTCGGCCTCCATGCGAGCCTACGTACGCACCAAGCTGGATCCGAACAGCCGGCTCAACAACCTGGGGTTCCGGGTAGCCCGTGACCCCTGAGCCTGGCCGCGTCCTCGGGGTGGGTATCGCCACCCTTGACCTGATCAACGAGGTCGCGAGCTATCCGGAAGAGGACTCCGAGGTCCGGGCGCTGGCCCAGCGTCGCAGCCGCGGGGGCAACTCGGCCAACACCCTGGAGGTGATGGCCCAGCTCGGTCACCGCTGCGGCTGGATCGGGACCCTGGCCGACGACGCGGGAGCGGACTTCATCCGCTCCGACCTGTTGGACCGCGGCATCGACATCCGCCACGGCTCAACCGTATCCGGCAGTATCACGCCCACGTCCTTCATCACGCTCAGCCGTGCCACCGCCAGCCGCACCATCGTCCATTACCGTGACCTGCCGGAGCTGACCGCCGCACAGTTCGCGCGCGCACCCCTGGATGACCTCGACTGGGTCCATTTCGAGGGCCGCAACCCGGGTGAGACGGCGGCCATGTTGGCCCGGGTCCGGAACGTTCGCCCCCAGGCCAACCTCTCCCTGGAGCTGGAAAAGGACAGGCCCGGGATCGAGGCCCTGCTGGAGTCGCCGGATGTGCTGCTGATCGCCCGCGCCTTCGTGATCGCGCGTTGCGGCGACAGATCCGATCCGGCGATTGCCCTGGCCGACCTGGCGCGGCGCACCCCGGCACGACTCCTGGTCCTCGGCTGGGGTATCGAGGGCGCCTGGTTCTGCATCCAGGGAGGCGTGCCGCAACACTGTCCAGCCACCCCCCCGGAACAGGTCGTCGATACGCTGGGGGCGGGAGACGTGCTCAATGCAGGGGTGATCGACGGCCTGCTGCGCGGCATTTCAATCGGCGAGGTGGTCGCGAGAGCGGTGCGGCTAGCGGGCATCAAGTGCGGCCGGGTCGGGCTGGGCGGTCTGGTACAGGCCGCCAGGGAACAGGGGTTCCGGTGAGCGAGGCGCACCTCTGTCGACTCGACTCACTCCCGGACCCGGGCAGCCGCGGCTTCGCGCTTCTGACCCCGATGGGGCCGATGGAGTGTCTCCTGGTGCGTCGCGCCGGACAGGTCTTCGCCTATCGCAACCGCTGCCCCCACACGGGCGCCCCCCTGGATTGGCTGCCGGGGCAATTCCTGGACCTCAGCGGCCAGCTGATCCAGTGCGCCCTGCACGGGGCCCTGTTCCTGCCGGAAACCGGTGAATGCGTGCATGGCCCCTGCCTCGGTGACCGGCTCACCCCGGTGCCCGTCGCCCTGGTAGAGGGGTGGGTGTGCATTCCGTCGACCCCATCCTAGGGCGCCGGGTTGGGCTGCGCCTGGTGGATGGCCTCGATCTGCGCGATGACCTCGTCGGACAATCGCAGCTCGACACTCTCCAGGTTCGATTCGAGCTGCTCCAAGGTGGTGGCGCCAATGATATTGGAGGTGGTGAAGGGCCGGCTGGTGACCCAGGCGAGGGCCATCTGGACCGGGTCCAGCCCGTGGCGCCGGGCCAGCTCCACGTACCGGGCCGTGGACCGCTCGGACTCCGGGTTGGAATACCGGCTGAAGCGCTCGAAGAGCGTGAGACGGGCCCCCGCCGGCCGCTGCCCCCCGAGGTACTTGCCCGAGAGCACCCCGAAGCCGAGGGGTGAATAGGCCAAGAGCCCGCAGCGCTCCCGGATGGCCACCTCGGCCAGCCCGATCTCGAAGGTGCGGTTCAAGAGGCTGTAGGGGTTCTGGATGCTCGCCATGCGCGGCAGGCCATGCTGCTCCGCCAGGCCGAGATAGCGCATCAGCCCCCAGGGGGTCTCATTGGAAACGCCAACGGCCCGAACCTTGCCCGCCTTGACCAGGTCGCCCAGGACCTTGAGGGTCTCGATGAGCGGTACGCTGTCATCCTCCTGGGCCGGGCTGAAGCCCAGCTTGCCGAAGAAGTTGGTCTCCCGGTCCGGCCAATGGAGCTGGTACAGGTCCACATAGTCGGTGTGCAGCCGGCGCAGGCTCTCGTCCAGGGCCGCCTCGATGTTGCGCCGGTCCAGCCGGTGACCGCCTCCCCGAAGCCAGTTGATCCAGTCCCCCGGACCCGCCACCTTCGTAGCTAGAATCACCTGGTCGCGACAGCCTCGGGCGGCGAGCCAGCGACCGATGTAGGATTCGGTCCGTCCCTGGGTCTCGGCCCGGGGCGGAACCGGGTACATCTCGGCCGTGTCGATGAAGTTGACGCCCGCGGCCAGGGCCCGGTCGAGCTGGGCATGGGCCTGCGCCTCGGTGTTCTGCTCCCCGAAGGTCATGGTGCCGAGGCACAGGACGCTGACATCGATGCCGGTATGACCTAGGGGTCTGTGCTGCATGGCGCTCTCCCGTTTTGGAGGACGAGGTTGGTTGATTTCCCTTACTGCGGCGAGCAGGAAGTCCGTTTATGTTCGGTCTCGATTCAGTAATCGCGCGGTTGGTGCCGCAATGAGCCCCTAGATGACGATCGACGGCGCACTCTTCACCCCCTTCACACTCTGGGCCCTCAATCTGCTGTTCGGACTCGCCCTGCTCGGGGCCCTGCGGCTGGCACCATGGCGCAAGCTCCAGGACCCCGAGCAGCTCCATGTCTTCCTGGGCACCACGGTCGTCCTCCTCGTCATCTGGCACATGGAGGCCCAGGTCCAGCCGGGGCTCTCCTTTCACCTGCTGGGCGTGACGGCGCTCACCCTGATGTTCGGCTGGTCCCTGGCGGTGATCTCCGTCGCGTTGATCCTGGTCGGCGTGACCCTGAACGCCGGCACGGGCTGGGAGGGATTCGGGCTGAATGCCTTGCTGAGCGGGGTCATCCCAATCACCCTGACCCAGGCCCTCCTGATCCTGATCCGTTGGTATCTGCCAAAACACTTCTTCGTCTTCGTCCTGGTCAACGGATTCCTCACCGCCGGGTTCGTCGGGGTCGCCTCGGGTTACCTGGCCGCCTGGCTCCTGGTGGCGAGCGGCTCCCACACCTTCGCCGAACTGGACCAGACCGTCCTGCCCTTCTTCCCCTTGATGTTCCTGCCCGAGGCCATGTTGAATGGCTGGCTCATGGCCGTGCTCGTCGCCTTCAAGCCCCAGTGGGTCTATTCGTTCAGCGACGAGCAGTATCTCAAGGGGAAGTAGGGAGCGTTCATGGCTTGGTGGGGAAAGGCCCTCGGGGGCGCCTTGGGTCTGGCGTTGGGCGGGCCCGTCGGGGCCCTCGTGGGCACCGTGTTGGGGCATGGGCTGGACCGGGGCGTGGCGCGGTCCGATCTGTTCGGTGGAGCCAAGGTCAAGGATCGGGCCCTGCTGCAGGAGCGTTTCTTCGAGACGACCTTCGCCGTGATGGGCCACCTGGCGAAGTCGGATGGCCGGGTCAGCGAGCCGGAGATCGCCTTTGCCGAGTCCGTCATGGGGCGCATGGAGCTGAGTCCGGCCCTTCGGCGGGCCGCGATCCTGTTCTTCAATCAGGGCAAGAACACCGAGTACGACCTGCGGCGCGCCCTCCATGATCTGCGCCAAGCGGGTCTCGGCCACGGCCCCCTGCGTCAGATCTTCCTCGAGGTGCAGGTCGGCGCCGCCTATTCGGACGGGGATCCGGCCCCGGCCCAGCGGGAAGTTCTGGAGCACATCCGGCGCGCCCTCCAGGTGCCCGCCGCCACCTTCGGGCGCATCGAGCGTCTCATCCTCCTCCAGAGGCGGGCTCAACAGAAGGCCTGGAGTGGCGGCAAGACGGAGGACCCCAGACGCTCCCGTCGCAGCCAGGGTCCGGAGGGTCCCCGGAGCGACGCGGGCCCAAGGGACCCCCTGGCCGGGGCCTACGCCACCCTGGGGGTAGAGCCGGAGGCCAGCGAGGCGGAGGTCAAGCGCGCCTATCGCCGGCTCATGAACAGACACCACCCGGACAAGCTGATCTCCCGCGGGGCACCGGAGGAGGCCCTCAGGCTCGCATCCCAGCGCACCCAGGAGATCCGACGGGCCTACGAGTCCATCACCCGGGCGAGGGCCGTCTAGGGGCCTCGGGCGCCTCCACGCCATCGGCTCACGGGGCGAGCGCCCAGTGAAAAACTCCCCCGCTTGCGTTAGAGTGATGCCCTTGCACATCAAGCTCCTGGCCGAGGAAGTCGTGGCTCGGCCAGGAATTTCCCGGAGGACCCCATGGCCACCGATCTCATCGCACCTTCCATCCTGTCCGCGGACTTCGCCCGGCTCGGCGAGGAGGTCGACAACGTCCTCGCCGCAGGCGCCGACATCGTCCATTTCGACGTGATGGACAACCATTACGTGCCCAACCTGACGATCGGGCCCCTGGTCTGCGAGGCCCTGCGCAAGCATGGGGTCACGGCCCCCATCGACGTCCACCTGATGGTGAAGCCGGTGGACCGAATCATCCCCGACTTCGCCGCCGCCGGGGCCACCTACATTACCTTCCACCCGGAGGCGAGCGAGCACATCGACCGAACCCTCCAGCTCATCCGCAACGAGGGCTGCAAGGCGGGGCTGGTGTTCAACCCGGCCACCTCCCTCTCCTACCTGGACTATGTGCTGGACAAGTGCGACATGATCCTGCTCATGTCGGTCAACCCGGGATTCGGCGGCCAGAGCTTCATCCCATCCGCCCTGGACAAGCTGCGGCAGGTGCGCAAGTTGATCGACGCCTCGGGACTCGACATCCGCCTGGAGATCGACGGCGGCGTCAAGGCCGACAACATCGCCGAGATCAAGGCCGCGGGCGCCGACACCTTCGTCTCCGGCTCCGGCATCTTCGGCAAGGGCCGCGATGGGGACCCGCACCGCTACGACACCATCATCCGCCAGATGCGTGAGGCGATGGCGGCGGTCGGCCGCTGACCTCGGCGGCCTCGAACAAGGCCTGAATCGGAGCTGTGCCCCCCATGCTGCGCCCCCCGATCCAGCCCGGGATGATCCTCATCGACCTGGACGGGACCTTGGTCGACAGTGTCCCGGACCTGGCCTATTGCGTGGACGAGATGATGGCCCGGCTGGGACGCCCGCCCCACGGTGAGGCGGCGGTGCGCAACTGGGTGGGCAACGGCGTCGAGCGCCTGGTCCGCCGGGCCCTCACGGGCGAGCTGGATGGCGAGCCCAGCGATGCGGACTTCGGCCGCGCCTATCCGATCTTCCTGGCACTCTACGCCGAGAACACGTCGAGACGCTCGGGCCTCTACCCCGGGGTTCGGGAAGGACTCGACTATCTGCTGACAAACGGCTATCGCCTCGGCTGCGTGACCAACAAGGCGGCACAGTTCACCCTGCCGCTGCTGCGGGACCTGGGCGTCCTCGACGCCTTCGGTCTGGTGGTGAGCGGCGACACCCTTCCGGAGAAGAAGCCCCACCCCGCGCCCCTGCTCCATGCGGCGGCCCACTTCGGCGTGGAGCCCTCCCACGCCCTGATGATCGGCGACTCCGTGAGCGATGTGAAGGCGGCCCGCGCCGCGGGCTTCCGCATCATCTGCATGAGCTATGGCTACAACCATGGCCAGGACATCCGCCTGGCCGAGCCGGACGCGGTGATCGACTCCATGGCGGAGCTCAAGTCGTGGATCGCGCCAACCTGATGCTCCGGTCCAGGAGTCCCGGCATCCCTCATCATGACGGCTAAGGGCTCGCGAGCGCGGATCGGGTGGCGATGGCGACGCTGACCGCTCGCCTTCTTCCCTCGCGTCCAACCTGCTCGGAGACCCCGATGACCCCGGAAGAGTTCAGCGCCCTCGCCGACCAGGGCCATAATCGTATCCCACTCGTCAGCGAGGTCCTGGCGGACCTCGACACCCCCCTGAGCGTCTACCGCAAGCTCGCCGAGGGCCCTTACTCCTACCTCTTCGAGTCGGTCCATGGGGGTGAGAAGTGGGGGCGCTACTCGATCATCGGCCTGCCCTGCCGCAGCGTCCTCAAGGTGAGGGGCCACCGCATCACCCTGGAGCGGGATGGGCAGGTCGTGGAGGAGACCGAGAGCGCGGACCCCTTGGCGTGGATCCAGTCATTCCAGCAGCGCTTCCGGGTCGCGAGCCACGGCGGGATGCCGCGGTTCACGGGCGGGCTGGTCGGCTACTTCGGCTACGACACCATCCGCTACATCGAGCCCCGGCTCGCCCGCTGCCCCAACCCGGACCTGCTCGGTACCCCGGACATCCTGCTCCTGGTCTCCGACGAGGTCGTGGTGTTCGACAACCTGAGCGGGCGCATGTACATCATCCTGCAGCTCGACCCCCTGGCCGGGGATACCCTGGAGAGCGGCCAGGCCCGCATGGCGGAGCTCATCGGTCGCATGCACCGCGGGGCCCCGCGGAGAGCCCCCGACGGGCAGAGACGCGTCCAGGAGGGCGACTTTGTCTCCGGCTTCACGGAGGACGGCTTCAAGGCGGCGGTGGAGCACATCAAGGACTACATCCTCGAGGGAGACTGCATGCAGGTGGTGCTGTCCCAGCGGCTCTCGATCCCCTTCGAGGCCCCCCCGCTCGACCTCTACCGCGCCCTGCGCGGACTCAACCCTTCGCCCTACATGTACTTCCTCGACCTCGGGGACTTCCAGGTCGTTGGCTCCTCTCCCGAGATCCTGACCCGTCTGGAGGATGGCGTCGTAACGGTGCGTCCCATCGCCGGCACCCGCCGGCGGGGCTATTCGGAGGCGGAGGACAAGGCCCTGGAGGCCGAGCTCCTGGCAGACCCCAAGGAGCTGGCCGAGCATCTGATGCTGATCGATCTCGGGCGCAACGACACCGGTCGGGTCGCCAAGGTGGGGACGGTGCGGGTCACCGATCGCATGATCGTGGAGCGCTACTCCCACGTGATGCACATCGTCTCCAACGTGGTGGGCGAGCTGGCCGACGGCCTGACCGCCATCGACGTCCTGCGGGCCACCTTCCCGGCGGGGACCGTCTCCGGTGCACCCAAGATCCGCGCCATGGAGATCATCGACGAGCTGGAGCCGGTCAAGCGGGGCATCTACTCGGGCGCCGTGGGCTACCTGTCGTGGAACGGCAACATGGACACGGCCATCGCCATCCGTACGGCAGTCATCAAGGACGGCACCCTGCACATCCAGGCCGGGGCCGGTGTGGTGGCCGACTCGCTGCCCCAGCTCGAGTGGAAGGAGACCATGAACAAGGGTCGCGCCATCTTCCGCGCGGTGGCCCTCGCGGAGGCCGGGATCGAGCGCAGCGCAGGCGTCCACTGATACCGGGACGCGTCCCCGGGGCACCGCGGGCGCGTTCTTCTCGGACGCCCCGTATCCGAATTTGGCTAGAGCCGATCCGCCAGGTCGCGCACGGAGAAGCCGCACCAGGGTCCATCGACTTCCCGGGCGAGGCCCAGCACCTTGAAGCGCTCACCCATGGCGGCGGGCAGCAGGAGCTGCTTGGCCCCGAGCAGGAGGGCCATGTCCGGGGCGCCGTCCGCCCCCAGCATGAGTCGCTCGATCCCGCAGCCGATCAGGAAATGGCCCTGGGTCGCGAAGCCCGCCAAGGAAAATCCGGCGCCGCGCCCGGCCCCGGCAGCCGCGCTGAAATCCACGTGCGCGGTAATGTCCTGCAGCCCGACGTGGCGGTAAGGGTCGGTGTGGGCCTGATGGCGCAGGTGGCACATCAGGGTGCCCATGGTGCGGTCGGGCTGGTAGTAGGCGTTCCGGGGATAGCCATAGTCGAACAGCAGCACCAGCCCCGCGGTCATGGACGCCCCAAGGGCCGCGAGCCAGGGCCCCAGGCGCAGGTTGACCTCGGAGCAATATCCCGGGCGGGTGGCGAGACCGGCACCCTGGAGGGTGGCGACCGTCTCGCCGAGCCCCGGTGACCGGATCGGTCCCCAGGCATCCGCCAGATCCCCATCGCGGTCGCGGACGAAGCACTCCTGGACGTCTCCCCCCGCCCCCACCCGAAAGCGATGGACGGGCATGGCGTCCAGCACCTCGTTGGCCAGGATGATCCCCCGGAATCTGTCCGGCAGGCGGTCCAGCCATTGGCAGCGCCCGGCCAGGTCCGGGAGCTGACCCGCAAGAGCGCGGCCCTGGCGCTCCCGCAGGTCGGGGCTGGGCTCCAGCATCAGATAGCGCGTGGGCAGGGTATCCAGGTCGCGGAGCCGACCCAGCACCTGGACCGCCAGGGCCCCGCTCCCCGGCCCCAGCTCCAGGATGTCGCCGCCGCCGAGCCGCTCCAGTGCCTCGGCGCACTGGGACGCCACGCACACACCGAAGAGCGGTGAGACCTCCGGGGCGGTGATGAAGTCCCCGGCGTGGCCCAGCTTGGCCGTCCCGGCCACGTAGTACCCCAATCCCGGGGCATAGAGGGCCAGCTCCATGAAGCGGTCGAAGGGAAGGCGGCCGCCGGCAGAGCCGATCTCGGCGTGGATGAGCCCCCGCAGCCGCCGGCTGATGGCCAGGGCGTCCGGGTCCCAGTCCCGGGGATCGAGGTTGGCGCTCACGTGCCGAGCCGCCCGGACAGGCGCCGAGTTACCATGAGCCGATTAGAACCATCACGAAGAGACCCTGCAATTGGCTGACCCCCCAGACCGGGGCGACCCGAATCCCATGACCGAGCGCCCGAGCCACAAGGCCCCGCTATCGCCGCATCGGGGTCCCGCTCATGGCTCACCCTATCCGGTGAGCCGTCTCGCACCCGCGTTTCAGGGCGGGGACCTGGCGGCCGAGGTCGCCAAGGCGGAGGCCATGCTGTCCGCCCGCACCGCGGCCAAGCTGCGGGTGATCGCGGACCAGATCCAGTCCCTGCAACAGGCCGCCCGCCAGGTGCTTGCGAACGCGCGGGAGGAGCAGGCCCTCAACCGGGCCCGGTGCGCGTTCAAGCGTCTCCCGGGCAAGGTCTATCACCTGTACCGTCGGACCGACGGCGTGTCCTACTGGTCCCTGCTGTCGCCCGGCGACTGGGGAGGGCGCCCCCCGCACGCCTTTCTGGGCTCCTTCCGGCTCGAGTCGGACTACTCCTGGACGGCCGCCGAAGCGGGCGCGGGAGCCGAGGTGGCGGTCGATCTGGTGAGTCAGCTCCTGCGGATCGGCGACGCCCCACCCGAATCCACCCCCCGCAGCCAGGGAGACGCTGATTAGCGCTCCCCGTGCGGGTCAGCGCGCGCCCGCCATGCACAAGGGCCTGAAGCCTTTGAACATGGCGCGTCGCGGGACGCGAGCTGATCGATTGCCAGGATGGCACTCGATCAGCGTCTCCCTAACCCCCCCGCTCGATCAGGACGCCCACATCCACCCCCTCGCCCACCGCCCCGGGCTTGTGGAGCGCAAGGCGTACCCAGGGGACCCGAAACTCCTCCCGCAGGATGGTCGCGCAGCCTTCCGCCAGGGTCTCGATCAGCTGGAAGCGGCTCTCGGAGACGAATCCGGTCAGCCGGCGGGTGACCGCATCATAGTCCAGCGCATCTTCGATTCGGTCGGCGGCCGCACCCCGGGCCACGTCGCTCGCCATCTCGATGTCCAACACGACCGGACGTCGGATATGACGCTCCCAGTCATGGACACCGACGATGGTCTCGAGGGTCAGGCCACGTATAAAGACGATATCCATGGGGGGCCGATCGGATGCCAATGCTGTCGATGCGACAGATGATGCCTCATTCGGGTCTGTCCAGGCCAACCCCGGCCCGACACGGGAAGGCCGCCTTGACCGTTGGTCCCGGTCCCGGTTCCAATGCGCCCCCATGCTGAGCGCTGCCGTACTGGTCCTCGCCGCCTATCTCCTGGGCTCCATCTCGAGCGCCATCATCGTGTGCCGCCTGATGGGGCTGCCCGACCCTCGCACCCAGGGCTCCGGGAACCCGGGGGCGACCAATGTACTGCGCATCGGGGGCAAGAAGGCCGCGGCGATCACCCTGGTAGGCGACAGCCTGAAGGGACTGATCCCCATGGTCTCCGGGCACCTCCTCGGTGTCGCGCCTGGGGGGCTGGCGGCCGTCGGGCTCGCCGCGGTACTCGGCCACCTCTTCCCCGTCTTCTTCGGGTTTCGCGGGGGCAAAGGGGTTGCCACCGCCCTGGGCGTCCAGCTCGGCCTCTGGTGGCCCATTGGGCTCACGGTCGCCGCCCTCTGGGCCTTCTCGGCGAAGGTCCTGAAGATCTCGTCCCTGTCTGCCCTGATCTCCATGGCCTTGGCCCCCATCGTGGTGTGGATCTACTGGCCGGAGCCCGCACTGATCGGGATGCAGCTCATGGTGACCGGCATGCTGTTCTGGCGCCACCGCGCCAACATCCGAAACCTCATCCAGGGAACCGAGGGCAAGATCGGCGCCCGCAGGCCCTAGGGGAATGCCGGTCGATTGCGTTTCCCACCCGGGCCAAAAATGGCATTTGATCGGCATCGCGCTGGAAAACCGCGGAGCCCCTCAATTCATCAAAGGCGACAGGGACTCCATGGCCCAGCGTGCCCGTGGTGCGAAGGCCAACCCCTCGGTCTGGCCGGCCCTCAGCCGCTGCCAGCCTGCATAGGCGATCATGGCCCCGTTGTCGGTGCACAACGCCAGGCGGGGATAGTAGGTCCGGCCACCCACCGCCGCGATCGCCGCGTCCATCCGCTCGCGCAGTCGCCGGTTGGCGCTCACACCGCCCGCCAGGATCAGCCGCTCGCGCCCCGTCTCCTTGAGCGCCCGCCGGCACTTGATGACCAGGGTATCCACCACCGCCTCCTCGAAGGCGCGTGCGATGTCCGCCCGCGTCTGCTCAGGGTCCTCCGCGCGGGGCACCTCCTCCCGCAGGGTGTTCAGGGCGAAGGTCTTGAGCCCGCTGAAGCTGAAGTCGAGCCCGGGCCTGTCCGTCATGGGGCGAGGAAAGCGGAAACGGCCCGGGTCCCCCGCCTCCGCGAATCGCGCCAGGGCAGGTCCGCCTGGATAGGGCAGGCCCAGTATCTTGGCGGTCTTGTCGAAGGCCTCGCCGGCCGCGTCGTCGACGGACTCGCCCAGAATTCGGTAGCGCCCCACCCCGAGGACGTCCACCAGCTGCGTGTGCCCCCCGGAGACCAGGAGGGCCACGAAGGGGAAGTCGGGTGTCGGCTCCTCCAACAGAGGGGCGAGGAGATGGCCCTCCATGTGGTGCACCCCGATGGCGGGCACCCCCCAGGCCCAGGCGAGACTGCGCCCCAGGGCGGCGCCCACGAGGAGTGCACCGATAAGCCCTGGACCGGCCGTGTAGGCGACACCCTGGATGTGCCCCGGATCGTGCCCTGACGCCTCCAGTACCTGGCGGATCAGGGGTAGGGTCTTACGCACGTGATCGCGGGAGGCCAGCTCGGGAACCACCCCCCCGTAGCGGGCGTGGATCTCCACCTGGCTGTAGACCGCCTGGGCCAGGAGTCCGGCCTCGCCGTCGTAGACCGCCACCCCCGTTTCGTCGCAGGAGGTCTCGATTCCGAGTACGCGCATGGTCAATTTCCGCGGATCGGGCCCTTCGGCGGCGCGGCGATCCGTCCGCGCACGGCCTGGGGCAGCTGGTGTCTGTCGAGGTACGGGCATGGGTCCCACTGCCCGGCCCACGATAGGTCGCGGGGCCTCGCTTTGCAATCCGGCTCCGCGTTGGACTACAATTCGCGATCTTTGTTTAGCCAAACCTTTGTCTGGAGACACAAGGACAATCCATGCCCAGCGTCCGCGTCAAAGAAAACGAGCCCTTCGAGGTCGCCATGCGGCGTTTCAAGCGCTCCTGCGAGAAGGCAGGGGTGCTCGCCGAGGTGCGGCGCCGTGAGTTCTACGAGAAGCCGACCTCCGAGCGCAAGCGCAAGAAGGCCGCCGCGGTGAAGCGCCACCACAAGAAGCTTCAGCGCGAGTCGCGTCGCTGGGAGCGGCCCTACTAGGCCTCCTCCTCCACCTCGGCCCGCGGGCAGGCATGCCGGGGCACGGGGACCGTCGGACCTACGACACGCGAGAGCGAGCCAGCATGCTCAAGGCCCAGATCCAGTCCGACATGAAGATCGCCATGAAGGCGGGCGACAAGGCCCGGCTCGGGGTCATTCGGCTCATCCTGGCCGCCATCAAGCAGCGGGAGGTGGACGAGCGGATCGAGCTCGACGACAGCCAGGTGCTGGCCGTGCTCGACAAGATGCTCAAGCAGCGCCGCGACTCCATCGAGCAGTACAGCGCTGCCGGACGGCAGGACCTGGCGGACGCGGAACGTTTCGAGGTGGGCACCATCCAGGGCTACCTCCCCGCGGCCCTGTCGGAGTCGGAGATCGATACCTTGGTCACGAGCGCGATCGGCGAAACTGGCGCCACGGCCATGAGCGACATGGGCAAGGTCATGGCGATCCTGCGCCCCCAGGTCCAAGGCCGCGCGGACATGGGCGCCGTCAGCGCCCAGGTGAAGCGCCGGCTCACCGCCTGAACGGCCCGGAGGCCGCCGCGGCTCCCAGGATGCGGATCCTCTGCTAGCTTTGGTCCATGGCCGGCAGAATCCCCCCAGGCTTCATCGATGAGCTCCTCGCGCGCACCGACATCGTCGACCTGATCGGCGAGCGCGTCGCCCTGCGCAAAGCGGGCAGGGACTTCGAGGCACGTTGCCCGTTCCACGACGAGCGCACCCCCTCCTTCACCGTCAGCCCAGAGAAGCAGTTCTACCATTGCTTCGGCTGTGGCGCCCACGGCACGGCCATCGGCTTCCTGATGGAGCACGATCGGCTGGCCTTCCGGGAGGCGGTGGATGAGTTGGCCCAGCGCGCCGGGCTCGAGGTACCGACCGACGGGGAGCCGGCTCGGACGGGTCCCGACCAGGGGCCCCTGTACCAGGTGCTGGATCAGGCCGCCCAGCTCTACCGTCAACAGCTGCGGACCCACCCGGAGTCGGGTCGGGCCGTCGACTACCTCAAGGGGCGGGGGCTGACCGGCGAGATCGCCGGCCGCTATGGGCTGGGGTACGCCCCATCCGGTTGGGACTTTCTTCTCTCCCGCCTGGGCCGAGACCCCGCTGGACGGGAGCGGCTGCTTCAGGCGGGGCTCATCACCGACCAGGACGGCAAGGTCTACGACCGACTGCGGGGGCGTATCGTCTTCCCGATCCGCGATCGGCGCGGCCGGGTCATCGGCTTCGGCGGACGGGTCCTCGGGGATGGCAAGCCCAAGTACCTGAACTCGCCCGAGACCCCCGTGTTCCACAAGGGGCGGGAGCTCTACGGGCTCCATGAGGTCCTCAAGCTCCTCCGCAAGCC
>JBAPYD010000636.1:0-2548 GCA_049284555.1 Chromatiaceae bacterium
GCGCCAGCTCGTCGGCACCGATGTCGTTGCCAGTGGCAGCCCTCGCGTCGTTGTCGAAGTCCTCTAACAACAGTCCTGCCACATTGCCACCCCCATCAAGGGCGGCCGATGTGCCAGTGATGTGGTAGTCGTACAGCGTGGTTTCATTGGTGGTTGGATCCCCATCGGTCTCGATCAGGGTCAGCGGACTGAAGGTCACCTGGATGAAGTTTCCACCTTCATCCGCGGCAATCGCCGTCTGCAGGGTCTTGAACTCGGGGATGTTCACCCCACCCCGCGGTCCGTTGAAGTACGGGTTCACGAAGGCTGGATCACCGGTGGTGTTGGTGGCATTGGCGAGGTAGACGGCGTTGTCCGCTGTATCTGTAAGCAGCGAATACCGCGGGACGTGAAGATCGCCCGTGTCCACAATCCCTTCAAGCACGCCGAAGTCGTCGGTGTAGTCGACCACGAGTTGATCATCGGAAACGCACTGGTTCGGGAAGCAATTGGCCGGGAACAGGCCGGTATCGATGCCGTTGGTTGGATCACCATCGTCGAAGTTCAGCCAGAAGAACGAGCGGTTCTCGTAGACGATGTTGTCCCGCAGCACCGGACGCGAGAAGCTCAGCCAGTCCGTCGGAATATCGGCTATCACGTCCGTCATCAGCAACGCCATATCCGGGCTGTGCAACCGCGAAACGACGCCCGCCGGTTGCGGCGTGGTGAGGTTATTGCCGTTCTGGTTGAGCGTAGGATCAAATGCCAGGGCCGTCGTGGCCGTGGAATCGTTGTTGGCGATCTGGTTGTTGCGGATGACCGCCCGCAGGGAATCCACGACGGAGATACCGCCGCCTGCGAGACCCGCGACGTTGTTGGTGATCATGTTGTTGAACACGCGCACGTCGTACCAGGGCCCGACGTCATCCAGGTTGGCGTCGATATCCAGACCGTTGGCCTGCTGGATGCGGATGCCGCCGCCGTCGCCGGCACCGGCCAGGTTACCGCGGATGAGGTTGGCGTCGATGGTGACGTTACCCGAGCCCGGGCTCAGCAGCAGGCCGCTGACGGGCGCCGGCTGCAGGGCCGGCTTGCCGCCGACGAAGATGCCGGAGCCCTGTACCGGCCCCGCCTGCTGGAAGGACTCGTTGAAGATGACGAGGTTGTCCTCGATCAACCCGCCGTTGGAGAGGCCCATGTGGCCGATGCCGGCACCGTCGCCCTGGCTGAAGTTGCCGCAGATCCAGTTCTTCTGGACCCGGTATTGGTCGGCACCGGTGTGGATCGACAGGCCCGCGCCCGCACCACCGAAGGTGTTGCCGTTCTGGGCGATGTGGTTGTAGCGGATGTTGATCCGGTCATTCACGGAGTCGGGGTAGATCAGGCCCAGATTGGGATCCTCGAAGGTCAGGGTCGGGTGACCGAGACGAACGCCGCCGCCGAAGAAGCCGGCATTGGCCTCCATCCGGTTGTTGCCGATGTTCAACCAGCCCGTGTAGCCGTTCGCCACGATGGCACCGCCCTGGCTGGCGCCGACGATGGTGAAGCCGTCGATGCGCGAACCGCGGTTGGTCAGGCGGTTGAACCGGTCGAGACCTGTGGCCTTACCGGCGAGAAAGATGCCGGCTCCTTCCTCGGTGGCGAAGATATTCGCGCCGAGGGCAGGGAAGCCGGGCAGCGGCAGATCCTGCCCAGGCAGCGGATCGATCAAGCCATCGGCGACCAGTCCCTCGACCTTGGTGCGCCAGGCGATGATCTTCTCCGTGGGCGACTGACGGGCGTTGATGAACACCGCGCCCGCACCCCAGCCCTGGAGCTTGAGCGGCTTCCACATGATGACCAACTCGTCGTAGGCGCCCGGGCTGACGAGGATCAGATCGCCCGGGCTAGCCGCGTCGACGGCTTCCTGAATTGTGGCGAAGCCCGGTTCGTCGGCGCCCGCACCGACTGCATGCACGGCGTACAACTCCGAGGCATCGTAGCCATCGCTAGGATCGGCATTGGGCCTGACGCCGCATTCGCCCGTATAACTGCCGAGGCCTTCGGGGCAGTTGGCCGGGTCGTAGATGCCGACCGTCAGGGTCACGCCGATAGGGGACTCGACCAGCACCGGGTTCTGGTTGTCACCGCTGATGTTCCGGTTCAGGATCACCTGGTAGTCGCCCGGCGGCGTGTTCCTGTCGACCGCAATCACGATCTCGGTGTCAGAGGCCGCGAAGCTGCTGACAATCTGCTGCGGCGTGCGGTTGCCCTCTGCATCCTCGAGCCAAACGCTGGAGACCCCCACGTTCTCAAGGCCACCAAACGTGTAGTCGCGGATGATGTAGCGCTCCGACTGCGTCACACCGTCCCACTCGGGGTTGGGCACCTCCACCAGGCCCACCGAAGTGATGCGCACCTGCTCGGGGGCAAAGGGATGTCCACCACCAAGGACGAATGGACCACCCCCCCCGGCAATTTCTGCACGTTGTACCTGGGCGATGATCGGCGTCTGGGTGGGCCGCTCGCAGTCCACCGGGACCTCGGCCGGGTTGGCGAAGGCCGCAATGGACTCCACCGGGGTGTCCAG
>JBAPYD010000637.1:0-10020 GCA_049284555.1 Chromatiaceae bacterium
GCGATAAGCAAGGCGATTGCGAGGGTCAAAGCGGCGCCGAGCGTCAGGGCCAAGGCCGCATGGGCCATGGGCACGGGGAGCCCGGTGGCCTGGGCAACCAGGAGCATGAGGATCCCGGCGGCAAGCAGGCCGAAGGACAGGATCACGGCGGATCGCATGGTGGTGCAGGTGATCACGGGTACATCTCCGCGAAGCAGAACATAATTAAATTCTAATATAATTACGTCGGATTGCAATCGATTCTGTGTGGCCCCCGCCAAGCGGGTGCGGTCGCTGCGAAGCGGCATTCGTCGCGGCGGCGACCCGGATCCTGTCCGAATCTGGGGTGATCGACGTCGCGGGGGAGGTTATCCTTTCGATCAGACTTGCGGTCGCGCCGCATTCCTGTCGAGTCCCACGGGGCCGATGCAGTCCAATTTCCCGCTTTTCGGGTCGGAGCACCTCGTCACCCTCTCGCTGGTCTTCGGGGCGGCGCTGCTGGTTCCCCTCGCGGTGCGGCTCCTGGGTCCAGGGCTCGCGCGTCCCGTGGGGCTCCTCCTCGCCGCAGCGCTGCTCACCCAGGAAGTTGCCCAACTGGCGCTGACGGCGATGGCGACGGGCCCCTCAGCTGCCTTGCTGCCGCTCCACCTCTGCACCCTGTCCGTGTATCTCACCGCCTGGATGCTGGTCACTGGCGCCCAGCGGGTCTACGAGGTGGTCTATTTCTGGGGGCTCGGCGGGACCACCCAGGCCTTGCTGACCCCGGATCTGAGCCAGGGTTTTCCCGCCCCGGCCTTCCTGTTCTTCTTCCTCGGCCATGGGCTCGTCATCGTGGGCATCTTCTACGCCACCATCGTGTATCGGCTGCGTCCCTATCCCGCGTCCATCCCGCGCGTCGCGGCGATCACCTTGACCCTGGCCGCCGCGATCTTCTTCGTGAACCTCGGGCTCGATACCAACTTCCTGTACCTGATGGCCAAGCCGAGCCGCCCCTCACTGCTCGATTGGCTCGGTCCCTGGCCCTGGTACTGGCTGGGGCTGCTCGGCGTGGGGCTGATCTCGTTCCTGATTCTCTACGCGCCCTTTCTGCTGGCCGATCTGGTCCAGCGGCGCCCTGGCCTGGAGCGCGGAGCCTCCGACGCCGTGACTTGACGATCCCCTCGGTCCCTGGGGGTCGGCGGTGGCCCCGATGCCGAGCCGGTAAGCCGCCCTTGACCCCTCCGTCATCCCCAACGGACCACCGACTCCCCTGGGGCGCGAAGTTCTCCGGCAGTTGGCGACGACCTCCCGTGGGGCAGGGGCGCTTGGGTCGCCGGCTCTATCGCGTTGCTGATCCCCCCTGGGCGGGCCAGCGTTGGGGCACCCGCTGGAGCTTGCCGACGTCGTATCCGGTCTGGGCGAGATAGGCGACGATCTCCTCGTATTTCTCGTCTGGGATCTGGGGGCTGCGGGCCATGATCCAGACGTAGTCACGCTTCTCCCGGCCGATGACGGTGACGCTGTAATCGGGCTCCAGCCAAATGATCCGGAAGTCACCCTTGAAGGGCCAGATGAACTGCATCCCCCAGCGGGCGTTGCCGGTGCCTGGGATCACGAAGCCCTTGGGGTGATAGACCTTCTCCGGTCCGTCGAAACCATCCTTGCGGAAGCTGAAGGTGGTGGCCACGGTGCCGTCGGGGTTGAGCGCATAGGACTCCACGGCGTTGTGAGCCCCCTTCTCGACGAAGGTCGGAATACTGGCGATCACGTACCAGTCGCCCATGAAGCGGTCGAGGTCCACCTGGGGGACGGTTTCCATGGGTCGCTGCTCCGATGTGCCGCAGGCACTGAGGATCAGGGTCAGGAATGGGATGACCAACCACCCCTTGGACCAACGGGTACGAGGGCGCATGGACCCGCTCACATCCGCTCGTATCGGAGCATCTTGCCCTTCCCGGTATCGCTCTCCAGGCCGATCCAGTCCCCCTCGGTGGTGTACCAGAGGCTGATGTCCAGGTCGTCGGCCCTCAGACGATAGCGCCGGGCGTCCACCTCGCGGCCGCCAAAGCGTTTGCGCTCCCATCCCTGGGCTTCGAGCTTCACGTCGACGAGCTCACCCGTCTGGGGGTTGAGCAGCACCGGGCGCTTGAGAAAATCGGGCTCCCAATAGGCGAACGTGGAGACGCAGGCGGGGAGCCGTTCGGACTTGCCGTTGACCTGGAGGCTCAGGACGTCGGCGATCCGCCGCCCTTGCACCCGGTAGTCGGTGCCGTTGTCATCGGTGGTGGCCTGGATGCGCTCCAGGCAGCCGTCCCGCCACTGCTCTCGGCTCTCGTGGCGGTAGCGATAGGCGTTGAAGAACAGCAGCTTCACGTCGAACTCGGCTCTAGAGACCACGCGCTTCCCGGAGTCCCCGGCGGTCAGCTCGAAGTTGTGCTCGCCGATGGGAGACTGGTCCAGGAACACCTTGAACCGGAGTGTCTGCTGGCTGGGGGACGCGACGGCGCTGCCCGTCGAGATCAAAAGGGCGCCCAGGACGCCGAGGGTGTTGCGGGTTCGCAAGTTCATTCAAGCCTCCAGACGACGCGTGGCACGGGGTGGTCCCGGAAGGAAGGCGTTGGTCCGCGCGATGTAGTCGCGGTAATCGGGGCGGCGCTCGACGATGGTCCGCTCGAGCAGGGCAACGCCGGACAGGCGCAGCAGCAGCCAGGTGGAAAGGACGGGAGAGACGATGGTCCACCAGCCCCCGGCGGCGACCGCGAAGAGGTAGAACGCCCACCAGATGCAGGCCTCACCGAAATAGTTCGGGTGACGGGTGTAGCGCCACAGGCCGCGGTCCATGACCTGGTCTGTGTTTCCGGGCCGCGACTTGAACTCGGCGAGCTGCTGGTCTCCCACGGTCTCGAAGAAGAGGCCCACGAGCCAGAGGCCGAGGGCGAGATAGTCCAGCCAGCCTAAAGGGCTGCTGCCGAGCATGATGGTCAGTAGAGGGAGCGAGATGATCCAGGCCAGGACGGGTTGCAGTCCGAAGACCAAGTAGATGCTCTTCCACCAGAAGCCCGGGTCGTGCTCGGCGCGCATGGCCGCGTAGCGCCGGTCCTCGGGCCTGCCCCAGTTGCGTCGGGTGACGTACGTGCTGAGCCGCACTGCCCAGAGGGTGACAAGGAAGAGCACAAGCAGCCCCCGCTCTCCCGCAACGGCGGCTGAGAGGGCGTAGACACTCGCCATCGCGAGGAAGTACAGGGACCAAAAGGAATCGGCGACCCCCGCATCACCGCGCGGGATGTGAATCAGCCAGGCCAGCATGCCCAGGGCCAGGGCGTAGGCGAGGCCGAGCCCATAGAGATCCAGGTCAAACATCGCTACCGCGTCGGGGCTGGGCGGGAATCCGTCCCTCTGGGCCACGGGCGTCGACCGTGAGCGGGGCATGGCGACGTCTGGGTATCAGGATCCACGGTGGCGACCGACGCGAGCCATTGTCGGACGAACCTCGATCCCCGCGTGCCTGACGCGTCGGATCCAGGCGGGTCGGATGGGTTGACAGTCGGGTGTGCACGATACCCCCGGTCTCTGGACAGCAAGCGACACGGGGGACCTGATGTCCAGGTGCAGACGAAACAACCCTTGGGGTCTTAGGGTCTCGCGGTGCGGGGCGATGACCCCAGTCCGCGGGCTCTGATGGCCCTGTCCTGCCGCGGGTTCGCTCGCGCCCTTGCGGATTTCGCTGGCGCCGGGTCTGAGCCCGTCGCCGGGGCCGGTCAGGCGGCGGTCGTCATTCGCGTGGAGCAGCGCAGGTGCTGGGCCAGGGGGTTGTCCATCGCCAACGCGTGGTCGGCGAACCAGGAGGGGAGCCGCTCCCGGACATAGGTCCGGGCGGAGGCGAGGCGGCCCCGGCCCAGGCGCTCGGCGAGGCCTTCCATCTCGGCGAGGACCCGGGCGTGCTCCTCCCGATGGGGCTGGCTCGCCGGGAAGGCCGTCGCCCGCATTAGAACCTCTTCGGTCGCGAAATGGGCGCGGGTATGATGAATGAGGTCACTGAAAAGGTAGGCAAAGCTGGCATCGGTGGCCCTGTCCATGCGGTTGACCAAGTCCACGAACTCGCGGTGTGCGCGGTCCATGGCGGGTATCCCCAGCAGGAAGCGTGACTCGAAGTCGTTGATCAGGGCCATGTCTCCTCCGCGACCATTTTGTGATTCGTTTCGATCGTCGATGTGGTGCGGGTCTGTCGGCGTGCGCGGCTCCCCGTCGAGTGCTGCCGCGCGAGACGCGATATAACAGCCCGACCATAGCGGAAATGTACGCTATTTTCCGGTATCTAGTGGGGCTTTTTGGCGGGACATCCAGGGTGGCTGGACTGGGGCTCCCAGGGTCAACTGCTCCTTGGGGAGATGCTGATCAAACGCCATCCTGGTATTCGATCAGCTCGCGCTTCGCGAGGCGCGACTGACAAAATGCTCCATGTTCAGTGGGTTATCGCCATTGAACCTGCCGGGCGAGTCCTCGCCTGGACGGGAAACGCACTGAATCGGCGTTTCCCCAAGCCCAACAACCGGCCGGCGTTGATGCGACGGAGTCCCTGATGCTGCACGCCCTCACCCTCATCCTGGTCTGTCAGCTGATCGGCGAGGTGAGCGTGCTGGTCACGGGTCTTCCGGTCCCGGGGCCAGTGATCGGCATGTTGCTGCTGCTGGGCTGGCTGTTCCTGAAGGGCGTCCCCGAATCCGTGGGTCGCGTCGCCGATACCCTGTTGGCCCACCTTTCGCTCCTTTTCGTACCGGCCGGGGTGGGCGTGCTGGTTCACTGGGAGCGGTTGCGTGGACAGGGGGCTGCCATCGCCGCGGCCCTGGTGCTGGGGACCCTGATCACCCTGGCGGTCACCGCCCTGACCATGGCCGTGGTAACCCGACTCACTGGTCGGTCCGGAGGTGACCATGGATGAGGTCCCCATCGCGGCCATCTGGGTCTATCTGGCGGCCTCGCCGCTCCTGTGGCTCAGCCTGACCCTGGTGTGCTACCTGATTGCCCTGTGGATCTACCGCCTCGGCGGAGAGCGTCCCTGGCTGAACCCCGTGGCGATCGCGGTGAGCCTCCTGATCGCGCTCTTGCTGGTGACCGGCACCCCCTATCAGACCTATTTCGATGGGGCCCAGTTCGTCCACTTCCTGCTGGGGCCGGCCACCGTCTCCCTTGCCATTCCGCTGTATCGTCAGCGCGAGCGGCTAAGAGCGCTGGCCCTGCCCATCGTGGCCGCCTTGTTGACGGGGGTCCTGACGGCGGCGCTGAGCGCTATCGGGTTGGGGATGCTCCTCGGGGCGAGCCCGGAGACCCTCGTCTCTCTCGCCCCGAAGTCGGTGACCGCCCCCGTGGCCATGGGGATCAGCGAGAAGCTCGGTGGTCTGCCGTCCCTCACCGCCGTCCTGGTGGTGAGCACCGGTATCCTGGGCGCGGTGCTCGGGACCGGGCTCTTCCGTCTCATGGGCATCCGCGACGATGCGGTCAAGGGATTCGCCCTGGGGGTCACCTCCCATGGAATCGGCACGGCCCGGGCCTTCCAGGTAAGTCCCGTCATGGGGGCCTTCTCCGGTCTTGCCATGGCCCTCTCGGCCTTCGTCACCGCCCTGCTGCTGCCGCCCTTGGTGCGCTGGATCGGTTTGGGGGGGTGACTCGGATCTGAGTCGCCGGGTTTGGCGCCAGTCTTTGGACGCCTCGTTCGTGGTGGCTCGAGTCCATTGAATTGGGCGGTCCCGGCTTCCCCGCCCTATCCTCCTTTCGGTTGCCGGTGCGGCGCTTCCCATCCTGGCCAGCCGGTGAGCGACTGCGAATACGCGTGGCTCGCCCGGGGCCCGTGCGGGAAGCGCGCGTGGATCTCCGCGTGCCTAGGGTCGTCGGCGGGGGAGCAGGACTAGCCGCGTCCGAGAACGGTGGTCGTGCCAGGCCAGTCCCTCGGGGTCGAGCAGGCACCACCAGAGCCCGAGTCCAGCGGGCGCGAGGCTCAAGGCGGCCCAGGCGAGGCGGCGTAAGGCATCCGCGCTGCCGAGAGGGCCTCCATCGAGCCGAACGACCCGAATCCGCCAGGCGCGCATTCCGAGGGTCTGGCCCCCGTGGGTCCAGAAGTACACGTAGAAACCACCGATGACGGCCAGGAGATAACCTTGCAGCAGGGTGCGGTAGAGCAGCTCCCCGTGGGGATAGGGACGGGAGGCGGTCAGGTCATAGGGCACGATGAGGATCAGGATCGCCAGCATCAGCAGGGCGAGCAACAGTACCCCATCGTACAGGAGCGCCCCGAGGCGGCGCAGGAGGGACGGGGCTCGTGGGGCATCGGCGGTCGGGCCCAATGAACACTCCGGGAGCTGTCAGTGGATGTGGCCCCCCATTGTCCACTGCCGCGCTCTCATGCGCCACGTCGGCCGATGGTCACGCCTGCCCCGTGCGGGTCGAGGACGCGCTTCCGTCCACATCGAAGCGCCCGGGGGTTTTCGCTAGACTGGCTGGACCAATCCTAGGGTCACCGACACCTTGAGATC
Source organism: Chromatiaceae bacterium (assembly GCA_049284555.1). Classification (GTDB taxonomy): domain Bacteria; phylum Pseudomonadota; class Gammaproteobacteria; order Chromatiales; family Chromatiaceae; genus Thiodictyon. The sequence continues at coordinate 6,486 of JBAPYD010000637.1, forward strand.
CAACGCCTCCAAGTCCTGGGTCTACCGTCTGCTGCGGAAGCTGCCCATGCCCGTCATCGCGATCGTCCTCGGATTCGCGACGGGTCTGGGTGCCTGGGCGATCCTCGATCAGGTGCAGAGCCGCCAGGTGGGGAAGATCTTCGGCCAGGAGCTCCAGGTCCAGCTCGAGCTCCAGGCCCGGGAAAGCATGGTTCGCTTCGATCGCTACCTTGCCGCTTACAGCATGACCACGCGGCTGCTCGCCAATCACCGGCGCCTGGCGGAGTACCTTGAGCCCATCGTTTGGTCCGAGGAGTCTTCCGTTCCGCCGGTCGTCTACCGAGCGTTTCGTCCCTACTGGCTACCCGATTTCTTCGCGCGCGGGGGCCTGCGTGCCCCGACCAACGTGCTGCTTGTGGACCCCCAGGGGCGGGTTCGCGAGGAGTTCCAGTCCGGGGAACTGCCCCTGCCTGCCGAGCTGGCGGAGCATGTGCCTTCCCAGTTCCTCGACCCGAGAGAGGTACGAACGGTCCCTGTGCGTCTCGATCAGGGTCTCTTTTTGCTTGTAAGCGACGCGGTGGAGGACTCGGGAGGATATCCGATGGGGCACCTGGTTGTTCTGGTGCCCATCGACGATGGCTTTCTCGCTGCCTCCCAGCGCGGCATCGACCCCAATCGGGCAGCGGTTGCCCTGGTGGACGCAGACGACCAACGCATCGTGGCCAGTTCGGACTCCGAGGCCCTGATTCCCGGAACGACCATCGACATGTGGGACCAGGGCCTACTGGTGACGTCCCAGGCGCTCCCGGGCTATGAGGGGGTGGACTCCAACCTGCTCTTCGCCACTGTCGTCACCCAGGCCAGCGTGGAGCGCATGTCGCGTCACGTCCGTATCTTCGAGCGCCGCCAGCGCTTTTACGCGGCCCTGGCTTTCATACTCGTCTTCACCGGGGTCATCTACCTGGTTTCGGCCCGGCTCAACCGGATCCTGAAGCGCATGACGCGATTTTCCCAGCGGGCCCTGGGGATCCCGGAGCCGGGCTTCCGACGCGACGGCAACCAGCTGCTGCTGCTCGAGGACTGGATCCGGCACTTCACCCGGCTGGTGCTCAAGGCCCGTGAGGAGATGAACCGCCGTCACCAGGCCGAGATGCGCGAGAGCGAGGCCCTGAAGGCGGCCATGATGGAGGCATCCCTCGACGCCATCGTGACCCTGGATCATGAGGGGCGGATCATCGAGGTGAATCCCGCCGCCGAGCGGATCTTCTCGCTGGGCCGGCAGGAGGCCATCGGAAGCCCCTTTGCAGAGCGCTTCCTTCCGGACCTGTCCCGCACCGCCTTTGGGCGCCTCTTGCAGCGCTCCCGCCAAGAGGGCCTAGAGCATCATGGACGGGGGGAGCTGATCGCGCTGCGGGCGGACGGGATCGAGATTCCGGTGGAGATCTCCATCGTCCCCATCGACCTCGAGTCGGAGCGTTTCTACACCCTCTACATCCATGACATCACCAGCCGCAAGCAGGCCGAGCGGGAGATCAAGAGCCTCGCCCGCTTCGCCGCCGAGAGCCCGAACCCGATTTTGCGGGTCACGATGGGGGGTGTCATCGTCTACGCGAACAATGCGAGCCGACCCCTGCTCCTGGCCTGGGGCACGGAGCAGGGGGAGCTGTTGCCCGACGAATGGGTGTCCGAGGCGATGCAGGCCATGGAGCTCGGGGAGCCCCAGGAGCGGGAGGTGGAGCTCGGCGGGCAGGTCTACGCCCTGCTGTTCGCCCCGATTCGCGATCTCGGGTACGTGAACATCTACGGTCGCGACATCACCGCCGTGCGGCGGGCCGAGCAGCAGTCCCGCCAGCACCAGGCGGAACTGGTCCACGTGAGCCGGCTGAGCACCATGGGCGAGGTCGCCACCGGCATGGCCCACGAGCTGAACCAGCCCTTGTCCGCCATCGTCAATTACGCCAACGGCTGCACCCGGCGGATGCAGAGCGGCGCGGGACAGACCGAGGAGCTGCTCGGTGCCCTGTTCCAGATCACCAGCCAGGCCAGGCGGGCCAGCGAGATCATCCGCCGTCTCCGCGCCCTGGTTGGCAAGCAGCCGCCCATCCGTGCCGACGTGGACCTGAACCATCTGGTCCAGGAGGTTTGCTCCTTCCTGGAGTTCGAGACCGCCAAGCTGGGTGTCCAGATCGAGATGGACCTGGCCCCGGAGCCCATCACCGTGCACGTGGATCTGGTGCAGATCGAGCAGGTGCTTCTCAATCTCCTGAGCAATGCGCTCGATGCCCTGGAGGACACCCCGGAGGCGGAGCGGCGCCTCATCATCCGGACCCGGGGGGGCGTCGACGGCGAGGCCCGGGTGAGCGTCGAGGACAGCGGACCGGGAATGGAGCCGGAGCGGCTCGCGCACCTGTTCGATCCCTTCTTCACGACCAAGGAGGGAGGCATGGGAATGGGGCTCACCATCAGCCAGACCATCCTGGAGAACCACGAGGGGCGGATCTGGGCCGAGTCCGAGCCAGGGCAGGGCACCGTCTTCCACGTGGCCCTTCCGGGGGTCGGTGAGGCGAAGCGGGATGATTCGGGAACCGCGGAGGCCCACGGGGAGCCCGAGCCTTCAACCGGGGCCCTGCGGGCCCTAGGAGCCAGTCGATGACGAGCGAACCCACGGTCTTCGTGGTGGACGACGATCAGGCCATGCGCACCTCGCTGCAATGGCTGATCGAGTCCACCGGCATGCAGGTAAGGACCTTCCCGTCCGCCGACGCCTTTCTCGCCGCTTACTATCCGGGGCGGGCCGGCTGCCTGCTGCTGGACGTGCGCATGCCCGGAATGAGCGGCCTCGAGCTGCAAGGCTACCTCGCCCAGGAGGGCTACCGGCTGCCGGTGATCATCATCACCGGCCACGGGGACGTTGCCATGGCCGTCAGGGCCATGAAGGCGGGGGCCGTGGATTTTATCGAGAAGCCCTTCCATGATGAGGACCTGCTGCGCAGCATCCGCAATGCCCTGGAGCTGGACCAGCGGCGACGGGTCACCCGGGCCAATCAGGCGGAGATCGCCGCGCGCCTGGCGGAGCTGACCCCCCGCGAGCACGAGGTCATGGCCATGGTTACCGAGGGCAAGTCCAACAAGGAGATCGCCGCGGCGCTCGGGGTCACCGCCAAGACGGTAGAGGCCCACCGGGCACGGGTCATGGAGAAGATGCGGGCGGAGTCCCTGGCGGAGCTGGTACGCATGGCCCTGATCGCCTCGGGCGAGGTCGGGACCTGAGGGGCCGGCCTGGATCGAGCCCGTCGGCGACCTTTCGGCTCTGCTTCAACGTCGTGGTCGGGCTGAAGCCCGGCCTGCAGGGGAGTATTCGCCAATCTCCATCGCTCCGTCCGGGCGCTTGCCGCCCCGCCAGTTGACACGGGTCCTGCGTCCGGGGACCGAGAACGCCCCCCACATCGTGGGTCTCGGTGCGGTGGCGGAGCTGGTGGGACAGCGGCTGCCCGGGAGCGTCGCGCGGCTGCGGGCGCGGCGGGATGAGCTGCTGGAGCGCACGCTCGCGGTCGCC
>JBAPYD010000638.1:0-1965 GCA_049284555.1 Chromatiaceae bacterium
GGTGTCGATGACCGTGCCCTGCGGGTGCCCCTCGTCCGCCTGGAACCTGGCCGACGGCAGTTGCTGCTGGTAGGTGAGGATCGGCCAATTGCTGTCGTAGAGGTCGACATCGGGGTGCGGCTCCACCAGCTCCATGTTCGCCGACCAGAACGCGTCCACCGTGCCGACGTCGCGCCAGAAGCCCTGCTCCCCGGTCACCGGATCGCGGAAGGGATAGGCGAAGACCCGGCTGGAGGTGATGGCGTGGGGGATGATGTTGCGGCCGAAGTCCCGCTCCGAGTCAAGATCGCGGGCATCCCGGATCAACGCGTCGTACAGAAACTCTGTGTTGAAGACATAGATGCCCATGGACGCGAGGGCCCTGTCCGTGCTTCCGGGCATGGGGGTCGGATGCGTTGGCTTCTCGTCGAAGCGCTCCACCTTTCCCTGCTCATCGACCGCCATGACTCCAAAGCCCCGCGCCTCTTCCAGGGATACGTCCACGCAGCCGACGGTCATGTCCGCCTTGCATTCGGCGTGAAAGCCCAGCATGGCGCCGTAATCCATCTTGTAGACGTGGTCCCCGGCAAGGATCAGTACCAGCTCCGGCTGATGGGTGCGGATGATGTCCAGGTTCTGGTAGACGGCGTCGGCCGTTCCCGCATACCAGTTGCCGGTGGTCCGCTGAGAGGCGGGCAGCACCTCCACGAACTCACCGAGTTCGTTCTGGAGCCGGGCCCATCCCCTGACCAGGTGGCGTATCAGGGAATGGGCCTTGTACTGGGTCAGGACACCGATGCGCCGGACGCCCGAGTTGACGCAGTTCGACAACGGAAAGTCGATGATGCGGAACTTGCCGCCGAAGTGGACCGCGGGCTTGGCGCGCCACTGGGTGAGGTCCTTCAGGCGGGCGCCCCTCCCGCCCGCCAGGATCAGGGCCAGGGTGTTGCGGGCGAGGCGACTGATGTGCCGGGTTTGGATGTCGATCTGCATGGTGGACCTTGGGATCTCCTCTGGGTTCAGTCGTGGGAACGTGCCGGGCCTGTAAGTCCCCGGACCCGTGCTCGCACCTCGTGGGTCACGATGTCGCGATCGTCGGCAACGAGAAGCACCTGGATCATTGTTGTGGCATCGTCGATCAGGAAACCACAGGGCGGGAAATTTGCGAAGGCGCGCGTGGCTCTGGCGCCCTCGCGCCCGAACAGTGTAGCTGATGCCAAGAGTGCCGCGGCGATAGACAATGGAGTCGAGCTGCGCTGCCTCGCCTCGGTTTCGGAAAGGAGCTATGCTCAATCCTGGACGCCTTGATTGCACGCCAATCCACCCGGATTCAGGAGACGCTCGGATGCACCTTTCCAGCCTTCCCGATTCCCCAATAATGGCGAAGTCGGTGTGTACGACTGCTCATATTAGCTGGATTTGGGCGTGTTCAAAGAATTGAAAGACGAGAATTACTTCAGAAATGCTAGGGTGCTGGACGGCACGGTGGTCTGACCGTACGAGCAAGCCATCTGTCCAGATACGCCTTACTTAGATTCGCTGCGCATCGCCGACCAAGGCGATCAACCTGGACGTTCCGAAACCGGTGTCCCTTAGCGGATCCCGTTAGCCGCCTCAGTCCCCGCCCATGGGCTACCTGATCTGAGAGAAGCTTGCCTCAACCAACCGCAACACGGGAAAGACCATGCCAACGGTAAATGCCTACGCCGCCACTCAAGCCGGGGGACGCCTTGAGCCTTTCGAGTACGATCTCCCCGATACCCTGAACCATGATGAGGTCGAAATCGACATCCGCTATTGCGGTATCTGTCACAGTGATCTGAGCGTGCTCGATGACGAATGGGGCGTGAGCCAGTATCCCCCAGGGCAATCGCATCAAGTCTGGCTAATATTCTCAGCGGTTGATGGGCCGATGCCGGTCATCGGATGAGGCGGGTCGAAAAGCAACTCAGCAAGGTAGTGCTCGTCCCAGCCGGCTTTGAGGCG
>JBAPYD010000639.1:0-1692 GCA_049284555.1 Chromatiaceae bacterium
GCCCGGGCGATGGCCACGCGTTGCTTCTGACCCCCGGACAATTGATCGGGGCGTTTGTCGGCCTGCTCTTCGATGCCGGTGGCTTCGAGGAGGCCCTGTACCCGGATTCGGCGGTCCTTCGCTGGCCATCGTTGGACCATGATCAAGGGGTACTCGATATTCTCGTAGGCCGTCAGCACCGGAATCAGATTGAAGTCCTGGAAGACGAAGCCCAGATGTTCGCCTCGGAAAGCGGCCGCGGAGCGCCTATCGAGCGTGGCGACGTCGGTATCAAGAATCTTCAGGGTGCCCGCGGTTGGGTGATCGAGGCACCCGATCATGTTCAGTAGCGTGGTCTTTCCGCTTCCGGAGGGCCCCACAAAGCAGACAAAGGAGGACGCTTCGATGGTGAACGCGATTCCCCGGATTGCGGGTATCACGACATCCCCGACTTGATAGTCCTTGCGGAGATCGGCTGCCAACACAAGGCTCATGAGGGTAATCCAATGTGGCGACGGTCTTCGGGAGGCCGGCGGTCCCAGAGGGATCCGCGGTGTGCCATGGAATCGATCCGAGGCCGTTCCCTGGCAACTGCGTCCGTCAGTGTATTGAGCGGTCGGTTCGGGGCATCAGTGGCTGCGGCGCCTCTGTGGGTACCATCGGCCTTGCTTTTTTAGAGTTTCACGGAAGCTTGAGGGGCTCTTGCTTTCGCAGAACACCAGGATCGGGCTCGACATCGTGGGCGTAGCCGGGGGGTGGATAGACGGTATTGCAGCCCTCGGGATTGAATTCGCCGAGCTCACGCTGGAGCATGCATACGTCGAAGGAGCCTGGGCCTCCATCCAGCTTGTCGAAACCCGGTCCACCCCATAGGACGTCGAAATCCCCCGGTCCACCGTTGAGCGTGTCCGCCTCCGGCGCACCGAAAAGAAAGTCGTCTCCCTCGTCACCGAAGATGGTGTCTTCGCCGCGTGCGCCAAGGATGGAGTCATTGCCGGGGCCGCCACAGATGACGTCGTCACCGGCATCCCCATGAATGACATCGTTTCCGCCAAGGCCTACGATGACGTCGCTCTTGTCGCTGCCTAGGATGAGGTCAGGTCCCTCCGTCCCGACGCAAGTCGGAAAGATGCCGTCGCAGAGGGGAATCGTCGAGGGGTCCAGATTGGGGGGCAGGAACGGACACTTGATGACCGTATGCGCCGGGTTGTACTCGGGAAACTTCTCCTCACTCGCACCCGGTCCTGCCGCTTGCGTTGGAAGGAAAAAAAGGGTTGCGAGCGCGGTAAACCCGCACCCGACGAGACGTCGGGTAACGCAAAAGGAACGCATTTTCCACTCCCAACGGCGATGCCATCTCGTCCGAGGCCAACCCCGAGTTCGAGACCGGCGACACCGTCCATTTGTCGCTATTGGAGAAAGCGCTGAAATAATCGGCGCTTCCCGTATGAGGACGACACCCCACTCTCGGACAAACAAGCGCTTGCGGAGAGAGTAGTGACTCGCGACCGCCCGCCATGCGACTCGGTGCGAGCCGCGAGCCGATCACATGCCGCCGTAGCAGTCGATCGGTGTCTTCTCGATAGAAGAGCGTAGAAGATCCCGTAGAAAGTGCAAAACTAATGGGCCAGATCAGGAACAGCGGCCATGGCGATCGATCCACGAGTGGCCCCGCCGTCTAGGGTCCGGATCGTGCGTGGTTCTGTACAGGAG
>JBAPYD010000640.1:0-8880 GCA_049284555.1 Chromatiaceae bacterium
CGGGGGGTGCGGAACTGGCCGTTCTGACCGGCGGTGGCGATCTTGCCGAGCATGTACTCGTAGAGGTCGCCCTTGGTGTCGCGATCGTCCATCGGGACCGCGTCCAGCATCTCGACCACCTTGACGAGCAGGCCGGGGTTGCTGAAGCCGAGGCGGGCATCGCGCATGTGCCGGCCGTAGGCGGAGCCCTCCGACCCCAGGCCACGCAGGAAGGGGAAGACGTGCTCGTCGACCACCTCCATCATCTCCCGGGGCTCGAAGTGCCTGAAGCGGGACCAGCGCATGTCGTCATAGAGACAGCCCTTGTCGTCCCGCCCCTTCGGGAAGATCCGCCGCTCCATGGGGATGCCCAGCGCCTGGGACTTGTTCTCCTCCAGGGTCTGGAGGTCGTCCAGGCGCTTGATGAAGAGGAGATAGGTGATCTGCTCGATCACCGAGAGGGGGTTCGAGACCCCGCCGGACCAGAAGGCGTCCCAGATGCGGTCGACCTGGTTGCGGATTTCACCTGTGAGCATTTGGTTGGCTTCTGTTCAGTTGGGCTCGGTGTCGGGCCTGGGGACTGGGGGCGATTGGCGGCGGGTTGGGCGACGTTGTGGGGCAGAAGCCCGAGCTACGGCTCGTAGCGGAGGGTCAGATAGACGCCCCGCCCGGGCTGATTGTAGAAGGCGGCGGTCTCGTAGTCCTCGTCCAGGAGGTTGTCGACTCGGCCCTGGAGGCGCAGGGAGTCGGTCAGGGCGTACTCGGCGCGCAGGGTCACCAGGGTGTAGGGGTCGAGGCGGACCGCGTTGGCCAGGTCGTCGTAGCGCCTGCCGGTCCAGTCGACCCTGGCCCCGAGGGTCCAGGGGCCGAGCTGGCGGTTGAGGTCCAGGCCGAGCATCTGCTGGGGGCGCCGGGGGAGCAGGTTGCCGTCGTTCTGCCCCTCGGACTCGTTCACCGGCTCCAGCAGGGTCAGCTCCCCCACCAGGGCCCAGTCCCAGAGGCTGAGGCGGGTCGTGGCCTCCAGGCCGCGGATCCGGGCCTGGTCGATGTTGGCCACCTGGAAGGTGAAGGGGTCGAAGGCGATCAGGTCGTCGATGTCGGTCTGGTAGAGGCTCAGGGACCAAAGGCCCGCCGGCATCGGACCCGTGACCACCAGCTCGGCGCTGCGCGACTGCTCCGGATCCAGGTCCGGGTTGCCGAAGACGGGATAGTAGAGGTCGTTGAAGGTGGGAGCCTTGAAGGCGGTGCCGTAGGAGGCGACGACCCGAACGCCCCCCGGGAGCTCGATGCCCAGGGCCCCATTGCCCGTCCCCTGGGTCCCGAACTGCTGGTTGTCGTCCTGGCGCAGGCTGAGACTGGCGTCCAGGCCGCTCCAGCGGCCCTGGTACTGGCCGAAGACGCCCGTGTTGTCCCGGGAGCCCTCCGTATAGTCGACGGTCCCGTCCACCCGGTCCTCCTGGTAGTCCACCCCCAGGGTCAGCAGGTGCCCCGGGGCCAGGGCGAGGTCGTTCTGCAGGGACAGGGTGTCCCGCTCGGTGTCGAATCGGTCCAGGAAGGCGTTGTCGTAGTAGGCCCGATACTGGTCCCAGGAGCGCCCGCCCGCCAGGGTCAGGGTCCAGGGATCCAGTGGCCTCAGACGGGCGCTCGCGCCCAGGACCTGCTGGGCCGAGCGGGCGCTGTTGCCCGAGAACGGTCCCCCGTCGAAGTCCACCCGGTTGTCGGAGCGCAGCAGGTGGACGTCGAGCTCCGCCCGCTCGTTGAGCCGATAGCCCCCCCGGGCGCTGAAGGAATCGTTCCGGTAGCCGTCCCGGTCCAGCTCGTAGACGCCGCAGCCGGCGAAGGGGTAGGGGCGCCCGTTGCAGGCGTTGAAGCCGTCGGTCCGCTCCAGGCTGCCCCCCAGGTTGAACCAGCCCCGATCGCCGCCCCCGGAGACCCCGAGGGAGCCGCTCGCGGTGCCATAGCTGCCGCCTCCCAGGCTGACGCGCGGGGTCAGTGCCCCCCCGCCCTTGCGGGTGAAGATCTGGATGACCCCCCCGATGGCCTCGGAGCCGTAGAGGCTGGAGCGGGGCCCCCGAACCAGCTCGATGCGCTCGATCTCGGCGATCGGCAGGTTCTCCAGCTGGACCGAGCCCAGGGTCGCGGATCCAACTTTGACCCCATCGATCAAGACCAGCACCTGATCGGCATCGGTGCCTCGCACCAGCAGAGAGGATGGCTGCCCCGGCCCGCCGCTCTGGACCACCGTGACCCCGGCGACACCACGCAGCAGATCGGGGACGGAGAGGGCCTGGCGACGCTCGATCTCCGCACGGTCGATCACCGTCACCGAGGCCAGGGTCTGGCTCTCGGGCTCCGGGGTGCGGGTAGCGGTGACCACCACCGGGTCGAGCTCCGTCGCCTCCTCGGCCGCGACGCCGGTACCGGCAACAGAAAGGGCCGTCAGCGCGGCCGCGAGAAACGGGAAGGACTGCATCGATCGCTCCAAGACCGGGCCCGAACGCGGGCCACCACGGGGAGGGAGCGCGGACTGGAGATCTGACGCGGACGGCCCCGGCCAGTGGGGCGGGGCCAGTCCCGGTCGGCCGCCCGCCGCGACCCCGGTGCCTGCCTCAAGGCCGGTCTCCGGGCTCACGAGCAGGGACCGATGCAGCGTCGGCCCTGGGCGCGGCGCCTTCCCGTGGCGAACCACAGTGGCGTCTGGCCGCGCCTTGACTCGTCTACCGTTGCGGGGGCAGCGCCGGGCTGGTCATCGGGTGGATGACGCACCGGCTTCCCGTTTAACCCCGAGGGCTCGCGCCCGGGGCACCGTGAGGACGGGGCGGGAAGCTAGCGGATGGGACCTCCGCCCTCAACCGCGAATTCGCCTCAGGATGACCCACGTCAGTCCGCGTCGACTCGACGGGGACTCAAGGACCAGGGGTCGGGGGCAGCTCCAGGGTCGCCAGATCCCCCAGCGCGGCCCGGATCTCGTCCAGGGTCGGGGGGCGCGCCCGCCACATCTCGTCGAGCATCCCGAGGCACGTGAGCCGCATCACATCGGCATCGGGTCCATCCGAAAGCCACAGGTGGTAGCCCTCCTGGATCAGAGGGGTCCCCCCGCTGTCGGGGGCCGAGGCGAGCCGGAGACGGACCGCGCTGCGGTCCCGATGGGGGTCGAGTGCGGCGACCTGCGTCCAATACGGCTGGACCCGCGCGATGGTGAAGGATCCGGCCGGGATTACATGGGGGCCGTCGCGGGGGATGGTGCGGATCTCGATCCCGCAGCTCGGCCCCTGGTTGGCCCCGGTGGACTGGAGTCGGCCGTTTCGAAAGAAGACCCGCGCCCGGTCCTGGGGCACCTGGACGGGTCCGTTCAGGACCAGGGTGCCGCCCGGGCCCACCGGGATCCAGGGTCCCTGGTCCGACTGCCGCATCTGCGTCTCACAACCCAGGAGCAGGGTCAAGGCCAGGGCCAGGAAGAGGCGCGGCGCAGCCCGAGCCAAAGGGTTGTCGGTCATCATCAGCCTCCGCGGGGGCGAGCGTTCCATGCAGCCTTGGATCCGGATCCGCCTCGAACGGTTCCTCCCGGCCACAGCGGGAACCTGACGCGGTCCCGCCCGCGGGGCGTACAATCACGGTTTCGAGGCAGCCCTCCCCTGGAAGCCAGGGGCTCGAACGTCTGGCTGCCGGATCAGCATAGCTCAAGGGGGGAACACCCGATGCAAACCTCCAACGACAACCCCAAGGTCGTTATCGTCACCGGTGCCGCGGGCAACCTCGGGGGGGCGGTGGCCCGCGCCTTCGCGGACCAGGGTGCGCGCCTCGCCCTGGTGGACCTGGACCCCCAGGCCATCGAGAAGACCCGCCAGGGCCTGCCGGCGGGGTGCCAGTCCGCCGCCTTTCCCACCGACCTCATGGATGCCGCGGAGGTAAGCGCGATGGCCGATGCGGTGGCCACTCGTTTTGGGCGGGTGGACGTGCTGGCCAACATCGCGGGCGGATTCACCATGGGACCCCCGGTCCACGAGACCCCGGACAAGGACTGGGAGCGCATGCTGAACCTCAATGCACGGACCGTCTTCTACTGCTGCCGGGCCGTGGTGCCTCGGATGCTGACCTCCGGGGGCGGGCGGATCGTCAACGTCTCCGCCCGCGCGGCCACCCGGGGCGTCGGGCATATGGGGCCCTACTGCACCTCGAAGGCCGCTGTGATCACCCTCACCGAGGCCCTGGCCGACGAGCTCAAGGAGCAAGGGATCAACGTCAACTGCGTCCTTCCCGGAACCCTCGACACCCCCCAGAACCGGGCCGCCATGCCGGATCAGGACCCGAGCCGTTGGGTGCCACTGGACGCCCTGGCGGACGTCATCCTGTTCCTCGCCTCGGATGCCGCCCGCGCGGTCACCGGGGCCGCCGTCCCGGTCTATGGGCGCAGCTGAAAGGGGATGAGGGTGCGAGCCGGTCGGCCCCGCGGCGCCGGGCCAGCGCCCACCCTGGCAGCGGCCCTAGGCCTGGGGGTGCTCGCGCTGGTCCCCGCGGCCATCGCTGCCCCTCCTATCGACGAGGACCAGGCCCAGCTCCTGGTGGAGGCCGTGGAATCGGCCACTGCCTTGGACCTCTACAACGCCCGCTGCCGCAGCGACAACTCCGGGCGTTTCACGGACAACCTGAACAAGGCCCTGGTGGGACGGCTGCGTATCACCGTCATCACCATCCAGGACGACCTGTTCCCCGAGCGGGGATTCCGCCAGGCGCAGCGGCGCATGCAGGAGCAGTTCGTAGAGACCCTACGGGAGGCGGGGGGCTGCAAGGGGGCCAAGGAGTCTGGGCTTGCCGATCAGATGCAGTCGCGCCACCGGGATCTGCTGGAGGCGATCGAGGCCTTGCCCTAGCTCGGCCTCAGGGGGCCGCCGAGGGCCTCACGGTCGAGGAAGGGGCCCCGTCTCACCGGGCGGCTGGCCTTTTCATCACGCCGCCGCGTCCCGCGGACAAGCCAGAACCGGGCAGGCAGCCAACCGCGCACACCCAGAGTCAGGAAACGGCGACGGCCGGACCGGGCACCCCAGGGTGCCTCGGCTCCGGTCGTCGCCGCGTTGAAGAGGGACGGCCGGCATCCCGCCAGCCGCCTTGGGCGGTTACAGGATGTAGCCGCGCTCGTCGTGGAGCGCCAGGTCGAGACCCTCGGTCTCCTGCTCCTCCGTGACCCGCAGCCCGACGGTCCCCTTCACGACCAGGAGGATGATCAGGCTGACCAGGCCGCCGTAGACCAGGACAGCGATCACCGAGACGGTCTGGATGATGACCTGGACGCCGATGCTGTCCACGCCATCGCCAAGCCCGGCACCGCCCAGGGCAGGCGCGGCGAACACGCCGGTGAGGATGGCGCCGACGATACCGGCCACGCCGTGCACGCCCCAGACGTCCAGGGAGTCGTCATAGCCCAGCATCCGCTTGACCTTGGTCGAGGCGATCCAGGCGAAGAAGGAGCCCGCAAAGCCGATGGCGATGGCGCCCATCGGTCCAGCAGTCCCGGACGCCGGGGTAATGGCCACCAGACCCGCCACCGCGCCGGTGGCAATGCCGAGCACGCTGGGCTTGCCGTGGTTGATCCACTCCAGGAACATCCAGGTCAGGGCCGCGGTCGCGGTCGCCAGTTGGGTCACCGTCATGGCCATGCCCGCGGTCCCGTCCGCGGCCAGCTCGGATCCAGCGTTGAAACCGAACCAACCGACCCAGAGCAGGGAGGCGCCGATCACCGTCAGTCCCAGGTTGTGGGGCGGCATCGCCGTGGCCGGGTAGCCCTTGCGCTTGCCGAGCATCAAGGCCGCCATGAGCGCGGCGACACCAGCGTTGATGTGCACCACGGTACCGCCGGCAAAGTCCAGCGCGTCGCCGGAGCCCTCTGTCACCAGCCCGAGCAGGCTGCCCAGGTTGCTGATCCAGCCACCGCCCCAGACCCAGTGCCAGATCGGCACATAGACCAGGGTGAGCCAAAGGGCCATGAAGATCAGCATGGCAGAGAACTTCATCCGCTCCGCAAAGGCGCCCACGATCAGCGCCGGGGTGATGATGGCGAACGTCATCTGGAAGGTCATGTAGACCGACTCGGGGATGGTCCCCTCGATCGAATCCACGGTCATGCCAGCGAGGAAGAGCTTATCCAGCCCACCGATCACGGCCTGCAGGGAGCCGCCGTCGGTGAACGCCAGACTGTAGCCGTAGATGGCCCAGAGCAGGCTCATCAGGCCGGTGATCGCGAAGCACTGCATGAGCACCGAGAGGACGTTCTTGGCGCGCACCAGGCCGGCATAGAAGAGGGACAGCCCGGGGATTGTCATCAACAGCACCAGGGCGGTGGCCGTGATCATCCAGGCGGTGTCGCCGGAATTGAGGGTCGGCGCCTCCTCGGCGAGGGCGACGAGGGGCAGCAGGCCAATGATCGCGGCAAGGCCCACACGGCCTAGACTCAGTTTCGATAGCGGAAATCTCACCGTTTCATCTCCTAGTCGTGTGCGTCATAGAGCGTCGGATCCGGTCTCGCCAGTGCGGATACGGATCACCTGCTGTAGGTCGAAAACGAAGATCTTGCCGTCGCCGATCTTGCCAGTGCGCGCCGCGCTGGTGACGGCCTCGATGACCTTGTCCACCAGGCCGTCGTCAATGGCGATCTCCACTTTGATTTTGGGAAGGAAGTCGACCACGTACTCGGCGCCGCGGTAGAGCTCGGTGTGGCCCTTTTGACGCCCAAAGCCCTTGACCTCCGTGACCGTGATCCCAGAGACGCCGATGTCGCCCAGGGCCTCACGCACGTCGTCGAGCTTGAACGGCTTGATGATGGCTGAAACCAATTTCATGACTTGAAGCTCCGTTGGTGGCCAGGGGATCCCCCCCTGGCCTGGGAATGGATGGGGGTAACGGCCTTAGAACTCCTTCAGCCAGCCAACCCAGAACTTGGGATCGTTGTCGTAGCCGATCGCCGTATTGCCGTCGTTCTGGTCCCAGTTGAGGCTGAAGGTGCCGAAGTCCCCGGCGTCCTTGCTGATGGAGGCACCGTAGTTCCAATAGTCCGCGCTGTCCGTGACTTCGAAGACCTCGCCGTTGCTCACATAGGTGCCAGCCACCAACTGGTCGTGGTCGAAATCGTAGTAGCCGCCGCGGGCGCTGAAGCTCAGACCAAAGGGTAGGTCGCTAAACTCGAAACCACCGTAGTAGTACCAATCGCCCTCGTCGAAAGGCGCATCCGTGGCTTGACCGTAAACCGTGTAGGCGATGCCGAGGGTGAACCACTTGAAGGTCATGCTCCCGTCGAGCTCGGCGAAGTCGTAGTCACGCCCATCCGGGTAGGCGTAGTAGATGGCCTTGAAGTCGTAGCTCAGATCCTCCGTGATGTTGTTTCCAAACCCTAGGTAGAAGTCCATTTCATAATTGGGTGAGTTCGGGTCGGATAAGCCGGTGGTCTCGTAGACAGGGAATCCCAGGTCGTCGAAGATCGGGTCACCAAACTCATCGAGCTTTACGGTGGAAAGCTGAGGCGCGCCTTCGTCATTGAAATCCACGTTGGAGATCCAGGTCCCCGCGTAGAACCCGCTCTCATGGGTGAAATCGAGCCCGCCCTGGACGGCGGCCCCGTCCTGGGTCTGGCTGACACCGCGCCACATGTAGTTGCTCACGGCTCCGATGTTGGCGCTGATGTTATAGGGATCCTCGGCGATGGCCGGTGCCGTCAGGACCAGCATCAGGGAACCGAGGGATACGGCCAGGGAAGCCTTGGGGCTGCGTGTTGCGTTCATGTTCGTTTTTTACCTCATTGCTGTCAGATACGGATGGGCCTCGAGTCGGCGCGAAGATCCTCAGTGCTCGCTTGAACACGCTCAGGTGACCGTCGGGGGTCTCATCGACGTACGGAGCAGTCAGCAGATTCCGTGCCAAACAACACTGTAACGAAAACACAACGAAACTCCCGGGCTTGTGCGGATCTCGCAACAGGACTACGCACCACCGTGGTGCGACATCGGGCGGGAACGGGGTCGTTCGGCATCACCTTGGTGCGTCGCGCGAGACGGCCCCGAGTTTGACGGGCAAGACGGACGGGGCTGGCAGCTGACCCTATAATCCCGACCGAAGCGCCTCGGTCCGGCTCCCTGGAGGGTTCCTGGGCCGCCCTGAGGAAAATGTTCGAGGGCTTGGGGCCCTCGAACAGGGCGGGCCATCCTCGCCCGCACGGGAAGCGCAAGACTCAGCCCTTCCCTAACGAACCCTGGAGTTTCCGCGATGTTGGATCCCAAGCAGCTCGACGACCTGACGCGGCGCCTCGCCGTTTCACTCCCCAAGGGGATGCAGACCCTCCGCGATGACATGGCGCGTAACCTGCGCGCCTCCCTGGAGGCTGGTCTATCCCGGCTCGACCTGGTCAGCCGGGAAGAGTTCGAAGTTCAGTCCGCGGTCCTGGCCCGCACCCGGGAGAAGCTCACCCGCTTGGAGGCTCGGATCGCCGAGCTCGAGACGCAGGGGGCCCCGGCCCCCATCGCGAAAGGCGAGTGAGCCCGTTCGCGGGGCACACCGGGGGACGGTAGCGGGCGCGTCTGTCCATGGGGCTCTGCGTCCTCCACAGCCGCGCCCGGGAGGGCATCGAGGCCCCACCGGTGACAGTGGAGGTTCACCTCGCCGCGGGGCTGCCCGTCCTCTCCATGGTGGGACTCCCCGAGCCGGCCGTGCGGGAGAGCAAGGACCGGGTGCGCGGGGCCCTGCTCAACGGGCACTTCCAGTTCCCCGCGGGGCGGGTGACCATCAACCTGGCCCCGGCGGATCTGCCCAAGGAGGGCGGCCGCTTCGATCTGCCCATCGCCCTGGGGGTCCTGGGCGCCTCCGGCCAGATCGCCACCGGCGCCCTGGAGGGCGTGGAGGTCCTGGGTGAGCTGGCGC
>JBAPYD010000641.1:0-5014 GCA_049284555.1 Chromatiaceae bacterium
GATTTGCTCTTGTGGGGTCGTTCCCTTGGCGGTTGCACTCAAGCGGCAGGGTGTACCCTTTGGGAACCTGTTTTCTTTCGTGTATTCCGCACCCGCCACCTCGATTGCCGCGGTGATTCTAAGCCTGGCGGTTCTGGGGGTGGGCTTCACCCTCTTCTATGTGGCTGGCGCCCTCTTGTGCGGCTATGTCGTCGGGGGTGCGTTTTACCTCTTGGAGCGGTATGCGGCCAGAAATTCGAGCGGCGTGCCCATCGATCTTTGCGATTCCGCTGGGGATAACCCAAGGGGCAGCGGATTCCTTGTCAGGGCGATCCGCTGGGGAACCCTGACCTACGGCAGTCGGATCGCATTCGACCTGCTCATCGGTCTCTCCTTGGCTGCGCTGCTCGTTTGTTCCTATCCAGTGCAATCCTTGGGCGATTGGGTCAGCGAGCTCGCATACTGGCAGGCGGCGATGTTGATGATTCTGATTGCCATCCCCCTGTACGTTTGCTCCCTGCCTGGCATTATGGTCGGTGGCTCCCTTGTCCTTGGTGGGTTCACGCCAGCTTTGGTGTGGATCTTTCTCATGGCGGGTCCCGTCACGAATCTGGGCGATTTGAATGTGCTGCGGCGAAATTTGGGCGGGCGCTACACGCTGGTCTACGTTGGCATGGTGGTCGCCGCCACCTTTATCTGGGGCTGGGTCATCGAGGCGAACCTGCAGTGGAGCGACATTTGGGCCCATACGAGAGAGTACTACGCGTCTCATGTGAGTCTTCCGGGCTTCGGGGGAGATGTCACCGGTGCCCTGGCTGACCCCGCGGGTTGGGGACTGCCCCGATGGATCCACTACGCCGCCGTTCTCATGCTCCTTGTGCTGACGCTCAATGGGGCGCGACTATCGGTGAAGGAGTTCTGGGGAAATCCATGTGTACACTGCAGGCATTTCCAGGCCGAGTTGGGCCTGGGTCCCGCGCTCTGCCGCAGGCCTTGCTGGAAGAGGCGGATGCTCCGATACCTGAAGCGGGAGTGGGTCTCCAAAAGAGTCTTGAGATGGCTGTCGACTGGTGCCACGGGGTCTGGGCGGAGGTCCGAGTAGCGCGGATGCCGTGTGTCAGTCGCGGAGCCGCGAGTCGGGAACATCGAGGGTTCAGGGGTGGGGATTATGCGCTCTTCCTGTACGGGGGGTGTCTCGCTATCGGGGTGGGACTGCTGGCCGTAGAAGACGATGTCATGGCGGATTGTTCCAATTGCCATCAGGGGATTGAGGCGATTGCGGGCGGCGAGATGGCGCAGCGTATCGCCATGATTGGCAGGCGACACCGGGATCCGGACGGCTGCGTCGTGTGCCATGGCGGCGATCCGACCGCGGAGTCCAAGCAGGACGCCCACCGCGGTGCACCCCCTCAGCTAATCGCAGCGGGTGGCCCGGCTGCCTTCTATCCCGACCCGGGAGACGCTTGGATCGCCCATCTCACTTGCGGCCAGTGTCATGAGGGGTATGCGGAGCGTTGGCGGAAGTCCGTGATGAGTACGGGTGCCGAGGCGATCGACCGTAACCAATGTGCTGTGGCGCGGGAGAAGAAGGGCCTTCGTGGGGATGTCCTGCTGCGATTCGGTCGCTATCCGGTGTTGGACGGGGATGGTCCGGAGCCGGTGGTTGGCACCCCTGCCTACAAGTTCACGACGCGATTGCTTATAGAGCAGCGGCCCGCGGATTATTCGGCGTCGCTCCTTGGACTGCCGGGGGCTTCGGCGGAACGTTTCGTACGGGATGCCCCCGCTTACTGTTATAGCTGTCACGGACGGGATGCTTCCGCTCGATCCAGTTGCTCCCTCTGTCACATGGCTTCCCCGGCCTACCAGGGGCTCGATCCTGCCATCGATGGCACCAAGCCAAAGGCCATGAAGCGCCATCGGATTCTTGGAACAGGAACTGCTCGAAGCACAGATGTTGACGACACTGAAGCGTGGCTGCCGGGGATTCCATTGCAGACGTGTTTTCAATGTCATTACGATCCGCGGCTGGCGGGTGTCAACGCGATTGGGGACGCCCATGTTCATTACGGAGGGGAACATGGCGCCCGCGGTGGCCATCTCTTGTGCCAAGACTGCCATACTTCAATTGAAATGCACGGTGATGGCAACATCCCATTGCGAAGCGAAGCGCAGATCGAGATTCGCTGTGAGGATTGCCATGGGACCACGAAGTATCTTCCCTGGGAGCTTCCCCTGAACTTCGGGGATCCGGAGCAGCCTGAGGGGCTGTCCGTGGAACCGAGAGGACTTTCAGCAGAGGGAGGAGACCCCGTGGTTGGGCCTGTGCAATCGAAAGAGGGGTTCCTTCTAACTTCGAAGGGAAATCCGTTCGGCAACGTCGTGCGAGTCGGGAGCGAGGTGAGGCTCTACTCGGCCTCCGGGGCAGTGCACAAGGTGACCTTGCTGAAGTCTCTGACCGAGTCGAGGTCCTGGCGGTCGGAGCTGAGCATGCAGGTGAAGACGACCGACGAGCACGAGGCAATGACCTGTCGCGACTGCCATGCCGACTGGCTGCCGCCCTGTCTCGGTTGTCACGAGCAGGATAGGGGGGAAGCGCCCAGGTCGAGTCATCGTTGACGAGCGATAACGGCCCTGGTTCCTGACTCCGTGGGTCAATGGGCGGTGACTTGCTCTGCGAAGGAGGCTTATGGCCAGCAGTTCCAGTCGATCAAAAAGGGACATTGAGAGGCGACCACTGGGCCTTTTGAGTCCGTCGTCCAGAGGTGGGGTCGCGGAGTAGCACTCCGTTTGGCAAGGCGTTGATCCATCGCGTTTCCCGTCGGGACCGGGTTGCTTGCTGGTCCTCGGCGTCATGTTCAAGGCGGATTGACCGGGCGTGCATGCGATCGTTCATGGGTGCCCTTTTCTAAGAACCTTTTCAGCGATCATCTCGCCAATGGGAATTGCCGACGTTGCGGCGGGCGAGGGGGCGTTGCACACGTGAAGCATTCTATTGCTTTCGAGGAACAGGAAGTCGTGGACCAAGGTGCCGTCGCGCATGACGGCCTGGGCTCGAATCCCGGCCTCGTAGGGGAGCAGGTCGGCAAGGCCCAGGGTGGGGCAGTATTTCCGACACTCTTGGAGATAGCCAGTTCTGAGGATAGAGTTACGCATCTCGGCGAGACCGTGCTTGCGATTTCTCCACATCACTCTCCAGAAACCAAGGTGGGTTAGGTATTCTGCGACGTCCTTCAGCTCAAAGGAGAACTTTGGATAGCCTTCGCGAGCAAAGCCGAGGACTGCATTTGGACCGACCGTCACGGTCCCATCGATCATGCGCGTGAGATGAACACCCAGGAAGGGAAGCTCCGGATCAGGGATGGGATAGATGAGATGTTGAACGATCTCGCTCTTCTCGGAGGGTAGTCGGTAGTATTCGCCGCGAAAAGGGACTATCCGGTGGCTGATCTGCAACCCGGCGAGCCTGGCAAGTCGGTCGGATTGCAGCCCGGCGCATACGATCAGGTGGCGGGCCTTCCACTCGCCCCCTTTGCTTGCTACGGTCACCTCGCGCGCACCCTCCCGGATCTCGGTAACCTCGATCCCCGTCGTTATGTTGCCGCCGGCGCCCGCAACGACTCTTCCCATGGCATCGCAGACGCGGCTGTAGTCTACGATGCCGGTTTCCTTTACGTAGATGGCACCCAGGCCAGTGATGTTTGGTTCGCGACGGCGCAGCTCCGCTGAGTCCAGTTGCTCCACAGCAATGTTGTTCTGCCGAGCGCGGGTCAGCAACGCTTCCAAACGGCGAAGCTCCAGCGCATTCGTCGCCACGAGGAGCTTGCCACAGACCTCAAAGGGAATTGCCTGCTCGCTGCAGAACTCCTTGGTCCGTTGAGCGCCGCGACGACAGAGCTCGGCCTTTAGACTCCCGGGTGCATAGTAGATTCCGGCGTGGATGACCCCGCTGTTATGGCCAGTCTGATGCTGCCCGAGGGTAGCTTCCTTCTCGAGGACTACGATGCCTGCGCCCGGCCGCTGGCGGGCGAGCTCCATCGCGGTTGCGAGGCCGACAATGCCGCCACCAATGATGCAGAAGTCATGAATCATCTGTCGGAGTGTCTGTCAATAGCGTCGTGGGAGGATGCCAAGGGGACTTGTGGGGTCCATCGGGCCGCGCGGGGCTTGGAGGAAGAAGACAGGTCGCAGTTCGGAGCTGCCGAGCGTCGGCTTGCACCTGTTGGAAACGACGGCCACCCCCTCATCGGTCATTGTCCTCAGTCTTCGCCTTTCTCGTAAGCTCGTTCACCCAACCGGTTGTCCCGATAGAAGCGCGCCGCCTCCTGAATCAGGGCGAGGCGGGTCCGCTCGGGGCCCCAGACCGAGGTAAGGGCTGGATCGGGCTCGGGGCCCTCGGCCCAGAGGCGCCAGAGCACCGCGGCGTTCTCCCAGTAGGCGGCGGCGATGCTGTTGCCGCTGGGACTGAACTGGGCGTAAGCGACGCCACCGAGGTCTTCGTCGAGCACGAGATAGGGGCTCTGGGCCGGCACCTCGGTACCGTCGGGCGAGGGCTTCGAGTCCCGAGCGCTCGGGCGCCTCCAGACCCGGACCGTGCCGTCCCGGGAGGCGGTGAGCAACCAGCGGCCGTCGGGACTGAAGGCGACCTGATAGATGCGGTCCTTGTGGCCGACCAGGTCCGCCAGCCGATCCCCGCGCCTGCTCCAGACCTGGGCCTGTCCGTCCAGGCCGGCGGTGACCAGGGCCTCCCCGTCGGGGGCGAAGGCGACGCTGTAAAGGGTCGTGGTGTTGCCACCGTCCAGGGTCAGGGGCTCACCGCAGCCCTGATCCCCGATGGACACCACCTCCGCCCGTCCATCCTCCCCGGCGGTGGCCACCGTACGGCCATCCGGGCTGAAGGCCAGGTCCAGGATCGGGCTCCAGGAAACCTGGGTCTGACAGACCCGGCGCCAGCCGCCGTCCGGCTGCTGCTCCATGACCCGGAGCGTCCCCGCGTCGCTCCCGGTGGCGACCCGCTGCGCGCGCTCCCCTGGAG
>JBAPYD010000642.1:0-6243 GCA_049284555.1 Chromatiaceae bacterium
TCGTAGGCGGGGTCCGGGGCGAAGGGATCCATCCCGAAGCCCTCGGGAGGCTCCTTGTAGGGCTCGGCCCCGAAGCCCTGCCCCGGCACCTCGACCTCGTCCCCGCCCGGCGGCGAGTCGGGCCCGAGTCGAACCTCCCGGGGACGCATGCCCTCCAGGGCGGGGGCATCGGGGTCTGTGACGGGGGCGTCGGGATCGTCCGGGGCCGACGTCGGCACCGTCAGTCCCTCCCCTCGGCCCCGAGGGCTCGCGGGGTCGGCCAGGATCACGGTCTCGATCGGACCCTGGGGGGTGACGGCCTCCCCTTCAGCCTCCGATACGGGTTCCACCGGCGCCGGCTCGGGTGGGGTGGGATCGGTGGCCCCGGGGTCCAGCTCCAGCAGGGGGCCTTCCGTGAGCACGTAGCGCAGCCGCTGGTCCAGCCGGCTCCAGCGGCGGCGATCCTCGGAGACGAGGAAGCGCAGGGCCTGCCCATCGCTGAACTTGATCTGGGCCGGCTGACCCGTGAGGTCCCCGGTCAGGGGCTCCACCCGCTCGGCTGCCAGGTGGCCCAGGATTTCCAGGCTACGGGCAGCCACTGGCACCCCCCCGAGGGTGGCGAAGGCGGGCGGGCGACCCGCCGGCAGGATGGATCGGGAGACGAAATCGATGGGGGGCGCGATCAGCAGGTGATAGAAGCGGTCCTCGACCAGATGGACCAGCCCGTCCGCCGCGACGTAACGCTGCTGGGTCAGGGGATCCAGCGCGCCGAACGCGAGGGTCAGGCCATCGAGCCGCAGCCTGAGCCTGGATGGAGCGAGCCCCAGTTGCGAAAGATCCGCCGCCTGCTCCGGGAAGCTGCGCTGCACGGGCGTCCCCAGGATGGCAGTGAGGCCATCGATCCGGGACGGGGCCGCGTCCACCTGGAGCGGCTCGATCAGGCGCCAACCATCGGGACCCCGCTCGATGCGGATTCGGGGCTCCCCCTCCCGCTCCACCTCGATCAGGCTCAGGCCCGCCGGATCCAGCCCGGCCAGGGTCTGGGGCCTGCCCTGCTCGGCCAGCTCGTGGCGGATCCCGAGGCCCAAGAGGATCAGGGTCAGCAGCAGGACGAGGTTCGTGAGCCAGCGGTTCCCCATGGGCTATCCTCTGGACCTTACCCAGCGTATGCCAAGACCGGCCGTAAAGAAGACGGCCGGTAACAGGACGAGGGACCAGAGCCCCAGGAACCAGCGGCGGCTGGAGGTGAGTTCCAGGCCTTCGGCGGGGTCCGGCCTCGGCGGCAGGGGCAGGAGCCCCGCCTCTCCGCTCAACCAACGCAGCAACTGGATCGCCAGGGCCCCATTGCCCTGCGCACCGATCTGGGCATTGCTCAGGAAGTCCCCGTCTCCCACCACCAGGACCCGCTGAACCCGACCGCCTCCCTCCAGCTCCCGGGTCAGGGCCAGGACGACCGGGAGGGGGCCGGCCTGCTCCCCCACGATCTCGTCGCGATCGACGTCGCCCTGGATCCTGCCCGTCTCGTTCCAGCTGTCCTTCCCGCTGGTCAGGTAGCTCGCCAGGGTCCAACCCGGGGCGACCCGGGTCTCGAAGGCCTGGGCGCCGGGCAACAGGGCGGGCTCTGTGAGCCCCTCGGCCAGGGGATCGTCTGGATACTCGGACACCACTGCCACCGCCGGGGTGTCCAGGCCGAAGGCCGCGGCGCCCGCATCCACCACGGTCCCGGGCAAAAGACCGATACCGAGCTGGTCGGCCAGCACCTCGAGCCCATTGAGGGGACCGGGATCGAGGAGCAGCAGCAGGTTGCCACCCCGATTCAGATAGTCCGCGATCCGTTCCGCCTCCCCCGGAAAGAGCGGGATCTGCGGGGTCGAGATGACCGCCAGGTGGGTATTCACGGGCAGATCCGGGACCTTCGCCAGATCCAGGGGACGCAGGAGGAAGCCCTGATCCTCGAGCTCCTTGCCCAGACGCCCCAGGTCCGTCGGCGACTCCCCGTCGATGCGCCGCTCCCCGTGCCCCTCGATCACCGCCACCCAGGGGGCGCGGGTGCCGGTGAGCCGGGCGATGGCGGCGCTGAACGCCCGCTCTCCGATCTCGCTCAGGGTCTCGCGCCGGCCGCGGTACTCCAGGAGCACCTGACCGGCGATGGAGACCTTGGCCTCGCGCGCCCGCTCCGGGAAGAGCTGAGGATCCACCACCTGGACATCCAGGCCCGACAGGGCCTGTCCATAGCGGGCCAGCAGGCGCTGGATGGTCTCGAGCAGGGGATCCCGGGGATCGATGAAGACGGTCGCCCGCAAGGGGGCCTCCAGCCGCTTCAGGATCTCCAGACTCTCGGGGGCGAGGCTGTTGCTGCGCTCGGCGGTCCAGTCCCAATAGTGATCGTTGCGGGCGGCGAGCCAGCCCGCCGCGATCACGCACCCAAGCAGGAGCAGGGCAAAGAGGACGTCCGCGAGCGGCCGGTTGACGGTCCTGATCAGCTCCAGGGGCACTGACTTCAATGGGCTCATGGTCGGCTGCGTGCCCTCGACCGCACCAGTCAGCCCAGACGCCGATTGGCGAGTCGGCGATGGGTCAGGGCCAGGAAGAACAGGGTGAAGAGCAGGAAGTAGGCGACATCGCCCAGGCGCACGGCACCGAGCAGGAACCAGAACAGGTGCTCGTTCCAGGACAGCCAGCCGAACAGGGAGAGCCCCTCGACACCCAGGGACTCGGCCCGCCCGATCACGGAGAAGAGCAGCAGGATGCCAAACGCCGCAAGGACGGCCGGCCCGGGTTGGGCGCTGAGGCTCGAGCCATAGAGCCCGACGGCCGTGAAGAGGAGGGCGGCGAGCCAGAGACCCAAGGTCGCCGCCGCGAAGAGACCGGGGTCCAGTCGCGCCTCCCCGGCGAGCAGGGCCAGGTTCATTGCCGGAAGCAGGCACAGGGGCGTGACCAGGATCACCGCCCCCAGAAACTTGCCCGCAATCACCTCGGCGAGCCGCACCGGGGAGGAGCCGACGAGATCGAAGCTGCCGTCGCGGAACTCCCCACTCAGCATCCGCATGGCGATCAGCGGTGCCGCCAGCAGGGCCACCGCCCCCGCGAGGCCAAACAGATTGAGGGACAGCTCCAGCGACAGGGAGGCCACCCGCTCGTCCGCCTTGAGTCCGCTGAAATGCTCCAGCGTCTGGAGGAAGACCCAGGCCAGGACGATCTGACCCGCCCCGAGCAGCACCCAGGGCAGTGGCGTCACCACCCCCCCTCGCACCTCACGACCGACGATGGTTCCGATCAAGCCGCGTCCCCCGCCCCGATCAGCTCGAAGAAGACCCGCTCCAGGTCGCTGCGCTCGGCCGTGAGCTCCCGCAGACCCAGGCCGGCCTGGACCATGTCGCGGGCCAGATCCTCCGCGCCCGCACCGTCGTTCAGGACCACGCGATAGCGCTCATCCCCCAGGTGAAAGACCTCCTCCACACAGGCCAGGGCCGCGAGGGAGGCCGCATCCCTGGGCGGGGCCAGCCGCACCCGCCAGATCCGGGTCTCGTGGTCCGCCAACAGGCTATCGCTGTAGACCACCCGGCCCCGGTGCAGGATCGCCACCCGATCACAGAGGGCCTGGACCTCCGAGAGGATGTGGCTGGAGAAGATCACCCCGGTGTCGGCGGCCAACTCGCGCACCAGGGACCTGACCTCCCGGATCTGGACCGGGTCCAGGCCCTCCGTCGGCTCATCCAGGATCAACAGGCTCGGCCGATGCACGATCGCCTGGGCGATGCCGAGGCGTTGGCGGTAACCCTTGGAGAGCCTGGCGATGGGGTGGCGACCCGCGTCCTCGAGGCCGCAGCGGCGCTTGGCCTCCGCCACGGCGCTCCGCACGCGGCCGCTCGGCACGCGGCGCAGTCGGGCGCAGTAGCCCAGGTACTCGTCCACCCGAAGCTCCGGATAGACGGGCGGTCGCTCGGGCAGGTATCCCAGGCGCCCCTTGGCCGGGATCGGCTGGCGGACCAGGTCCAGCCCATCGATCTCCACCCGTCCGGTGGTCGGGACCAGATTGCCGCTGAGGATGCGCAGGCAGGTGGTCTTGCCCGCCCCGTTGGGCCCCAGGAGCCCCAGGACCTCGCCCCGTTCCAGGGTCAGGCTCACGCCGGACAGAGCGACGTGCGCCCCGAAGCGGCGGGAGAGATCGGCGACGCGGACCAGGGTCTTCATGGTCCGGCCACGATAACCGCTGGGGGCCGCCTTGCCAAAGTGGGCCGGGCGGGATATGCGGGCGTTCCGATTGAGATCTGTGAACCACGCACGCTCCGCCGGCACAGCGGTCGGGCTCCCTTTCGAGCCCATGCCCTTAACGCGTCCCCAGAGTCCCCTCAGGAAGCACGGCCAGTGTATCGGCCAGGAAGCGCCGAGCCAGCTCCAGGCACTCGACCGCGTCCGAGCCGTCCTGGTCCAGATAGCCCTTGTAGTCCGCGGTCAGCCGCTGATCCTGCAGACGCTGGAGGTCGCGCCCGGCTCGCTTCGGTAGTGCACCCGCCTTGACGAAATGAAGCGACAGCATGGCGATCACGCCGTCGTGGCTGTGCGGGAACAGACCTCGACTCGCCAAGAGTGCGCTCGCGGCATGAAAGGCAGCGTAGTAGCTGCGCTCCACGCTGGAACGGGCGAGGTCATGATCGGCCAGCAGCTCGGCCGCCCGCAGGGCCTCCCGCGCCTGGTCCGCGTGAATCGAGGCGGCGGTCAGGTTCTGGTCCATACCGTCTCCGCTTCATGGGCGATGGTCCGGGCCAACGGGGTAGCGTCCTCACCCTCGAAAAACGGCACGATCTGGACGCGAAGCCCCGGCGCACCTGCCTCCGGCTGAATGGAAAGGCCCCGGCCAAGCTCGCTGATCCGCCGGGTCAGCGCCTTGTCAGGGGGCACCTCCAGCTCGACCGCGATATCCAGATCCGACTGCTCGTCCGAGTGTCCCCTGGCACGACTGCCGAAGACTCGAAGGTGACGTACCGGGATCCCCGCCTCGACGAGCTGGGCGGCCAAGCGGCGAATGATCGCGATCTCCATGGGCGTATAGGTGCTCATGGCCGAAGTATAAGCGGCCATGGGGTGCCCCCGGACCTCGTCATCGGCTCGCCGAGAGGAACAGCCAGACGGCGCTGAAATAGGCCCCGATCACCAGGGCCAGGGCCCACTCGATCGAGAGCCAGGGCCCGG
Source organism: Chromatiaceae bacterium (assembly GCA_049284555.1). Classification (GTDB taxonomy): domain Bacteria; phylum Pseudomonadota; class Gammaproteobacteria; order Chromatiales; family Chromatiaceae; genus Thiodictyon. The sequence goes on from JBAPYD010000642.1 coordinate 5,173, forward strand.
GGCCGAGCACCAGCACGAGGGTGGCGCACAGGGCAAGGGTGCCCCCGGCCATCGCCCTCGGAGCATGGAGTGGACGGGGCTGGCCGGCGCGCGGTCCATCCCGCCGATCGAGCGGCGAGCGGATGCCCCCCGACATCTGCTGCTGCTCCAGCTCGGACAGGAGCCGATTGGCCACCAGGGGCAGCTCGGGGATCTGGTCGGCCACCGCCACCAGGTTGCGGCGGGTGCGCTCCAGGAGCCCCAGGAGCCCCACCCGCTGGCGCATCCAACGCTCCATGAAGGGCTTGGCGGTGGTCCAGAGGTCGAGCTCCGGGTAGAGCTGGCGGCCCAGCCCCTCGATGTTCAGCAGCGTCTTCTGCAGCAGCACGAGCTGGGGCTGCACCTCCATGTCGAAGCGCCGTGCGGTCTGGAAGAGCCGCAGCAGGAAGTGTCCGAAGGAGATCTCCGCCAGGGGCTTCTGGAAGATGGGCTCGCAAACGGTCCGGATGGCAGACTCGAACTCGTCCACCCGGGTCCCCACCGGGACCCAGCCGGACTCCACGTGAAGCTCCGCGACCCGGCGGTAGTCGCGCTGGAAGAAGGCGAGCAGATTCTCCGCCAGGTAGCGCTGGTCCTCGCTGTTCAGGGTCCCCACGATGCCGAAGTCGATGGCGATATAGCGCCCGCTGGGCTCCACGAAGACATTGCCCGGGTGCATGTCCGCATGGAAGAAGTTGTCCCGGAAGACCTGGGTGAAGAAGATCTCCACCCCCCGCTCCCCGAGCTTGCGCAGACTCACGCCCTTGGCCTTGAGCCGGCCCACCTCGCTCACCGGGGTGCCGTAGATCCGCTCCATGACCATGACCCCGGGGCGGGTCCAGTCCCAGTAGATCTCGGGGATATAGAGCATCTCGCTCCCCAGCCAGTTGCGGCGCAGCTGCGAGGCGTTGGCCGCCTCCCGTTGGAGGTCGAGCTCGTCGTAGATGGTCTTCTCGTACTCGGCCACCACCTCCACCGGCCGCAGCCGCCGCCCGTCCTTCCAATAGCGCTCGGCGAGCCGCGCCACCGTGTAGAGGAGGCCCAGGTCCTGGC
>JBAPYD010000643.1:0-6116 GCA_049284555.1 Chromatiaceae bacterium
GTGCGCAACCTGGTGATGGGCAACGACCGCATCCACTTCGGGGCGCGCTTCGGGGGCGTGGCTCGGGAGCTGTCGGTACCGACCGAGGCCGTCTTGGGGATCTTCGCCCGGGAGAATCATCAAGGGATGCTCTTCCCCCAGCCAGAGTATCCCCGGGAGGCCCCCGCCGCGGCCGATGCCGCCCTCGGGCGAGGGCCGGAAACCGAGCCCCGGGGGCCCTCGGACGGCGGAAAGTCGCCGGCCAGGCAGAAGGGCAAAGGCGGGCCTCACCTCAAGGTGGTGAAGTGAGCCCAGGCCCTCTGGCCCGCCCCACCCGCCATCCGCCCTCATCATCCCGCCTCAGGCGTCCGACACCTCGCCGGGAAGGCCGAAGCTCAGCTCATCCAGGTCGATCCCCCGCAGCACCACGTAGCCGCTGTGGCGACCCACCCCCTCCTCGCTGAAGTCGAAGCGATAGGCCCGTCGGAGACGGATCCCTTCCGCCCGCCAGCTCAGCCCGAGCCGACGCAGCGCGACCGTCTGATCCAGGAGCTGGAGATTCCGAGCCGCGCAGGCGGCCCTGCAGATCCCGAGCGCGATCTCCCGCGCCCGCAGGCTGTCGAGCCAGAACCAGCCGAGCAGCAGGAGTAACAGAATGGCGGAGAGGTTCGACATGAGGCTCGCGCAATGGTCGGCGCCCGCAGGAGGGCCAACCCTATCGGAGTGAGAGAAAACGGGTCAAGGAGATCGGAGAACCCCTCCGCTGGGAGAAGGGACCATGCGGGCGGCCCCGCGGTCCGAGACCGACCACGCTCAAACCCCCAGATAGGCGGCACGGACCTTGGGGCTGGCCAGCAGATCCGCGGCATCACCCTGGTGGACGATACGCCCTCCCTCCAGGACATAGCCGCGGTGGCTGGCCTCCAGGGCGAGACGGGCATTCTGCTCCACCAGGAGCAGCGTCGTGCCCTGCCCGGCGATGAGTCGGATCGTCTCGAAGATCGTCTGCACCGCGAGCGGGGCCAGCCCCATGCTCGGCTCGTCCAGGAGCAGGAGCCTCGGCCGGCTCATGAGCGCCCGGCCGATGGCCAGCATCTGCTGCTCGCCGCCGGAGAGGGTTCCGGCCCCCTGGCCCGCGCGCTCCTGGAGTCGGGGGAAGAGGCCGTAGACCCGCTCCAGGTCCTGGGCGACACCGGCCCCATCGGTCCGGGCGTAGGCCCCCATGCTCAGGTTCTCCGCCACGCTCAGGCGGGGAAAGACACCGCGGCCCTCGGGCACCAGGGCCATCCCGAGCCTGGCCCGACGATGTACCGGCAGCCGCGTGATGTCCCGCCCCGCGTACCGGACGGTGCCGCCCGCCACCGGGACCAGGCCGGTCAGTGCCCGCAAGCTGGTGCTCTTGCCGGCCCCATTGGCGCCGATGAGGCACACGACCTCCCCCTCGCCCACCTCCAGGTCGATCCCCTTGACGGCTCGGATACCGCCGTAACGGACGTCGAGACCGGCGATCTGGAGCAGACTCACGAACGTCCGACCCCGCTCTCGGGGGCGAGCGACAGGTCCGCCGCCGCGCCCTGGCCCAGATAGGCCTCGATCACGGCGGGGTCCCGCTGCACCTCCGCGGGGAGCCCGTCGGCGATCTTGCGCCCATGGTCGAGCACGGCCACCCGGTCGCAGAGGGACATCATCAGTCGCACGTCGTGCTCGATGAGGAGCAGGGTCACGCCGCGCCCGCGGATCGCCTCCAGGAGCCTCCGCAGGGCCTCGGTCTCGATGGGATTCATGCCCGCGGCGGGCTCGTCGAGCGCCAGGAGCCGTGGCTCGGTGGCCAGGGCGCGGGCGATCTCCAGGCGCCGTTGGTCGCCATAGGGCAGGTGGCGGGCGGGCTGGTCGGCCCGTGCGGCGAGTCCCAGGTCACTCAGGATCTCCAGGGAGCGCTCACGTATGGCCGACTCCTCGGCCCGGGTGCGCGGCCCGCGCAGAACGGCCCCGAGCACACCGGCCCGCGAGCGCACGTGGCGTCCCACCATCACGTTCTCGATCACGCTCATGTTGGCGAAGAGCCGGATGTTCTGGAAGGTGCGGGCCACCCCGAGCGCGGCCACCGCATGGGGCTTGAGCCCGTTCAGGCGCGCACCGCCCAGGCGGATGCTCCCGGACGTCGGCTGGTAGAGCCCGGTGATGCAGTTGAAGAGGGTCGTCTTGCCCGCCCCGTTGGGGCCGATGAGACCGAAGATCTCGCCGGCCCGGATATCGATCGACAACTCCCGCAGGGCGGTCAGGCCCCCAAACCGTTTGGTGACCCCAACGGCGGCGAGGAGCGGGGGCCCGCCGTCGGGAAGCGAGGCGCCAGGATCGCCACCGGGGACGTACCCGGGCCCTGGCTCAACGGCCGGGTCAGCGCTCCGCGTCATACAGGGACTCCTGCTCCCGGCGGACCTCGTCCGGGTTGTCGGTGCGCAGCTCCCGCGCCCTGACCTTCGAGGGCCAGAGCCCCTGGGGTCTGAATAGCATCACCAGCACCAGGGCCAGCCCGAACAGCAGCATGCGCAGATCCGAAGGATCCACCGCGACCCGTCCGATCAGCTCCTGCTGCAGGGGACCGATATAGCGCAAGAGCTCTGGCAGGACGGTGAGCAGCAAGGCCCCGAGGATGACCCCGGGGATATGTCCCATCCCCCCCAGGACCACCATGCACAGGATCATGATGGACTCCATCAGGGTGAAGGACTCGGGGCTCACGAACCCCTGGAAGGCGGCGAACAGCCCGCCCCCGAGGCCGCCGAAGGTGGCCCCCATGGCGAAGGCCAGGAGCTTGACGTTGCGGGTGTGGATGCCCGTGGCCTCCGCGGCCACCTCGTCCTCCCGCAGGGCCGCCCAGGCACGCCCGATGCGGGAGTCCTGGAGCCGATAGGCGACGAAGATGACCAGCAGGGTCATGGCGAGGAAGAGGTAATAGTGGGCGTGGGCGCCCGGTATCTGGAGCCCCAGCACCTGGATGGGGCGCGTGAGGCTGTGCCCGGCCAGGGTCACCGGGTCGATCATGTTGATGCCCTGGGGGCCGTTGGTGAGGTTCACCGGGGCGTTCAGGTTGTTGAGGAAGATCCGGATGATCTCCCCGAACCCCAGGGTGACGATCGCCAGGTAGTCCCCCCGAAGGCGCAGGGTGGGCGCCCCGAGAAGGACCCCGAAGACACACGCGATGCCCGCCCCCATGGGCAGCAGGGACCACCAGGGCAGATGGATCCCGAGCTGGGGCGACGCCAGGATGGCGTAGAAATAGGCCCCGACCGCGTAGAAGGCGACGTAGCCCAGGTCCAGGAGCCCCGCGTAGCCGACCACGATGTTGAGCCCCAGGGCCAGCATCACGTAGAGCAGGGCGAAGTCGAGGATACGCACCCAGGTGCGCCCCATCCCAGCCTCGACCACGAAGGGCAGGGCCAGCAGGGCAAGCGCCAGGACGGCAAGGCCAAGCCAGGCCACGCGGCGGTCGCGGTAGAGCCAGTCTGGAAGCAAGCCGATGCCCCCTCTCAAGCCCGATCCGCCACGCGCTCCCCCAACAGACCGGAGGGCCTGAAGATGAGCACCAGGATCAGGATGAAGAAGGCGAAGATGTCCTGGTAATGGCTCCCCAGGAAGCCGCCGGTCAGGTCACCGATATAGCCGGCCCCCAGGCTCTCGATCACCCCGAGCAGCAGGCCACCGAGGAGGGCCCCGGGGATGTTGCCGATTCCGCCCAGCACCGCGGCGCTGAAGGCCTTCAGGCCCAGCATGAATCCCATGTTGTAGTGGGCGATCCCGTAGTAGGCGGCGATCAGGAGCCCGGCCACCGCCGCCAGGGCCGAGCCCACCGCGAAGGTCGCGGCGATGACCCGGTTGACGTCCACCCCCATGAGCCCCGCCACCTCCCGGTTCTGGGCGGTTGCGCGCATGGCCCGGCCGAGACGTGTGCGCTGCACCAGGAGCAGCAGACCCGCCATGGTGACCCCCGCCACCGCCACGATCAGGATCTGGACATTGGTCACCGTGGCCCCGTGGAGCTCGAAGATCTGGATATCCAGCACCGGGGGGAAGGACAGGTACTGGCGCCCCCAAATGATCATCGCCAGATTCTGCAGGACGATGGAGACGCCGATCGCGGTGATCAGGGGGGCTAGACGCGGGGCATTGCGAAGCGGCCTGTAGGCCACGCGCTCCACCAGGACCCCGGTGGATACGCACACCGCGACGGCCGCGGCCAGGGCCAGCGGCAGGGCCAGGACCACCGGCACCCCGGCGCCGGTGAGGGCCGCAAGGACGGTCACGGACACCAGGGCGCCCAGCATCACGATCTCGCCGTGGGCGAAATTGATCAGCTCCAGGATGCCGTAGACCATGGTGTAGCCGAGCGCCACCAGGGCATAGAGGCTACCCAGGATTAGGCCGTTCAGGACCTGCTGGAGCAGGATGTCCATGGGACCGGGGACCGGACGCTAATTCGCCGCGGGGCCGCCGATGGTCTCCACCGGCTGCCATTGGCCTCCCTTGACCTGGTAGAGGGTCACGGGGCCGTCCTTGAGGTCTCCCTTGTCGTCGAAGGCGATGGGACCGATGACGCCATCCATCCGGGTCTTTTCCAGCTCGGGCAGATATTGGGCGGGCTCGGCCGACCCCGCCCGAAGCATCGCCTGCAGCAGGACCAGGGCCGCATCGTGGGCGAAGGGGGCGTAGATCTGGATCTTGCCGAAGCGCTCGCCGAAGCGTTTGGTGAAATCGGCACCGCCCGGCATCTGCGCCAGCGGGAGCCCCGGCGAGGAGGCGACGGCCCCCTCGGCGGCGGACCCGGCGAGCTTGATGAACTCGGCGGACTGCACGCCGTCACCGCCCAGGAAGGGTGCCTTCATCCCCAGCATGCGCATCTGCCGGACCATGGGGGCCGCCTGGGGGTCCATGCCGCCGAAGACCACCACATCGGGACGCTTGGCCTTGAGGGACGTGAGGATGGCGGTGAAGTCGGTGGACTTGTCGGTGGTGTACTCGCGGCCCACCACCTCGCCACCGGCGGCCTTGACCGCCTTGACGACCTCGTCGATCAGGCCCTGACCGTAGGCCGTGCGGTCGTCGACGACCGCGACCCGCTTGCCCAGCCTGGTCCCGTACTGCCCCAGGGCCTTGCCCTGCTGGGCGTCGTTGGCCATGAGCCGGAAGGTGGTCTCGAAGCCCTGGTTGGTGTAGGCGACCGCGGTGGAGGACGGCGAGATCTGCGGGATGCCGTTGTCCGCGTAGATCCTGGACGCCGGGATGCTGGCCCCGGAGTTGAGGTGCCCGACCACCCCCTTCGCACCCTCGTCCACCAGCTTCTGGGCGACCACTGTGGCGGTCTTCGGGTCGGCCTGATCGTCCTCCACCTGGAGCTCGAAGCGCACCGGCTGCCCACCCAGTGTGGGGCTGGTCGCGTTGACGGCGTCCACGGCGAGCCGCACCCCATTCTCGATGTCCTTGCCCAGATGCGCCTGGGGCCCCGTCAGGGGCGCCACGCACCCGATCAACACCGTCTCGTCCGCCGAGGCCGACCAACAGGCGGCCCCAAGCACCATCGCGAACACCAGCCTGGTCATCATGCCTGGGCTCCGAAAGCGTTCTGGATCGATTGAGGGGGAGGGTCCCGATGACGCCCGAGGAGAGCCGGGACCGAATGGGCGGCAATCTTACCAAGAGTTGGCGCCGGCGGGCGCGCCCAGAAACGTCGATCTCGCGGGGGACCTGGGGCCTCGGTCCGCGGTCGATCCGGCGGCCTGAGGAGCGGAGACGTGGCCCTCGCCCCTCCAGGCCGGGAAGCACCTGACCCGCATAGCCCGGTACAATCATTGGCGGGAGCCGGAGACCCCCAGGCACGCGCCGCGATCCGGCGGGTCCTGGGCACCGGGGTGGTGATCCGCGGCCTGGCACGAACCGCCGGAGGGCCGGTGATGAGCGCCGACCCCGGCAAGGTCGAGGTCCCGGGCGTGTCCGACGTCGAGGGGGAGAACGTCTTTGTCCTGCGGTTCATTCCGGCTCGCAGCCCCGATTGGGTGGGGCGCCCCTTGGTCGCCCGCTGGGACGCCGACGGGACCTGGCTCGGCCAGCTTCGGCCGGCCTTCGGCGAGACGCGGTTCTTC
>JBAPYD010000644.1:0-2357 GCA_049284555.1 Chromatiaceae bacterium
GGGGAAGGACATCCCGACCCTGGAGTCCGCGATCCGAGCCCAGATCGAGCGCGTCCGCACGCAGCCGGTCGACCCGGAGGAGCTCGAGCGCATCCGCACCCAGCTCATCGCGAACAAGGTGTATGAGAAGGACTCGGTCTTCTACCAGGCGCTGGAGCTCGGCCAGCTGGAGACCGTGGGGCTCGGCTGGGAGCTCTCGGATCGCTACGTGGACAAGCTCTCCGCCGTCACCCCCGAGCAGATCCAGGCGGTGGCCCGCAAGTATCTGATCCCGGATGGCCTCACCGTGGCGGTCCTCGATCCTCAGCCCCTGGATGGAAAGCCAGCCCCCCGAGCCTCCCTGCCCAACGGAGTCCGTGACGATGTCCGCTAGTGCGACCCTGATGACCGCCGCTGCCAACCCCCGCCTTCGCGGCCTGCTGGGCGCCGGACTGCTGCTCCTGGCCGGCGCGGCCCAGGCAACACCCCAGATCCAGACCTGGACGAGCCAGAACGGCGCCCGGGTGCTCTTCGTCGCGGCACCCGAGCTGCCCATGGTCGACGTGCGGGTGGTCTTCGACGCCGGGAGCGCGCGCGACGGCGACCGGTCCGGGCTCGCCTCCCTGACCACCGCCATGCTCACCCAGGGTGCGGGCGACTGGGATGCGGATACCATCGCGCTGCGTATGGAGAACGTCGGGGCCCAGATCACCAGCTCGACGGACCGGGACCTCTCCACGGTGTCGATCCGCAGCCTGACCCAGCCGAAGGCCCTGAACACGGCCGTCGACACCCTCGCCGGGGTCCTCGCCGAGCCGACCTTCGAGCCGGACGACCTGGAGCGCCTGCGCCAGAACACCCTGATCGCGATCCGCCAGGACGAGGAGTCGCCCCGCACCGTGGCGCAGAAGGCACTCTATCGGGCCGTCTTCGGGGAGCACCCCTACGCCTCGGACCCGACCGGCACGGAGGAGTCGGTGCGAGCCCTGACCCGGCAAGACCTGATGGACTTCCACCGGCGCTACTTCACGGGCGCCAATGCCGTGGTCGCCATCGTCGGGGATCTGGACCGGACCGCGGCCGAGGGTCTGGCGGAACGGGTGATCGGCTCCCTGCCGGCCGGTGAGCGACCCGCCCCCCTGCCAGCGGTGACGGACCTGGCGACGGGCGCCCTGGAGCGCATCGCCTTTCCCTCCACCCAGACCACGGTCCTGGCGGGCCAGCCCGGCATGCGCCGGGGCGACCCCGATTACTTCGCCCTCTATTTGGGCAACCACATCCTGGGCGGCAGCGGGCTGGTCTCGCTCCTGATGGCAGAGGTGCGGGAGAAACGGGGACTGTCGTACAGCACCTATAGCTACTTCCTGCCGCTGGCCCAGCCGGGGCCCTTTCTCATGGGACTCCAGACCCGCAATGACCAGGCGGACCAGGCGCGGGAGGTCATGCTCGACACCCTCAAGCGCTTCGTGACCGAGGGACCCACCGAGGAGGAGCTGACCGCGGCCAAGAAGAACCTGACCGGCGGCTTCCCCCTGCGTATCGCATCCAATGCCGACATCCTGGGCTACCTGGCGGTGATCGGCTTCTATGGGCTTCCCCTGGATTACCTGGACCGCTTCATCGAGCGGATCGAGTCGGTCGACGCGACCCAGATCCGAGACGCCTTCGCCCGCCGGGTCCACCCGGATCGGCTCGCCATCGTCTCCGTGGGGGGCGAGGGCGAGCCCAAGGTGTCCGCCGTCGGTGGCGCCCCCTAGAGGTCGGCCGACCCCCCGCCCGGGAGGCAGGGGGCGTCTGCGCATCATCGGCGGCCGGTTTCGCGGCCGTCTCCTGCCGATACCGGATCAGCCGGGGCTGAGGCCGACCCCGGATCGGGTGCGGGAAACCCTCTTCAACTGGCTGACCCCCTTGATCGAGGGCGCCCGCTGCCTCGACCCCTTCGCGGGAACCGGCGCCCTCGGCCTGGAGGCGGTGTCCCGGGGCGCCGCCTCGGTGATCCTCATCGAGCGCTCGGAGATGGTCGCACGTCAGCTCAGGGACAACGTCCGGCTCGTGGGTGCGGACGGCGTCCAGGTGGTCCAGGCCGATGCCCTGAGCTGGCTCGACGACCCCGCCCGGCGCGCGGACCTGGGGACCTTCGATCTCGTGCTCCTGGATCCCCCTTTTGCGGCCGGGCTTCTCGGGCCGGTCTGCGAGCTCCTTGCCCGTCGGCAGTGGCTGGCGCCCGGGGCCCGCATCTATCTGGAGAGCGCCCAGGCAAGCGGGCTCCCCGCCCTGCCCGGCGGCTGGACCCTCATCCGTGATCGCACCGCCGGGCAGGTGCGCTTCGGCCTGGCCCGGGTCGAGCCGGGCGCCACCCCCGAGGTTCCCTGAGCCGC